>JBLMZM010000274.1:0-46998 GCA_050258815.1 Ignavibacteriales bacterium | reverse complement strand
CAAGTATTGATTCAATAGTGACAAATTTCGGATCATTATCGCACAATGTTCTATTTGTTACAGGTATGCTTTTATTCCTTATCGGTTTTTCTTTTAAGATTGCCGCATTTCCATTTCACATGTGGGTGCCGGACGTATACCAGGGGTCGGCTACTACTGTAGCAGGACTCATGTCCACAGGCGGCAAGGCGGCGGCATTCAGTGTAATGATCTTAGCCTTAAGCGCTGTTTTTCCGGGTAATAACCTGAACGTTTTCAGGCCGTATTTTGCAGTAATCGCGACACTGTCGATGTTGTATGGCAGCATTGTTGCTATCTCACAGTCGAACCTGAAGAGAATGCTAGCTTATTCATCAATTGCCCATGCCGGCTATATGTCCATCGGACTTGCCGCGGGTAATTATGAAAGTGTGGCTGGAATTATATTCTACCTTATGGCCTATACGTTCATGAATCTAGGGGCTTTTGGGGTTGTTGCAATGATTGAAGGTGAAAACGACACAAATCTTGATCTGGATTTTTATGCAGGCTTAAACTCAAGAAATCCCGTACTGGCAGCATTCATGGCTTTATTCATGTTCTCATTGTCGGGCTTACCTCCTTTTGCCGGTTTCTTCGGGAAGTATTATGTCTTTATTTCTGCAATAAAGGCCGGTATGACCTGGCTTGCAATTTTAGGAGTTTTGTCCAGCGTAATAAGTGTTTATTTCTATATTCGCGTTGTTGTATATATGTACTTCAAAGAACCGGCGCCGGCAGCAGCTCCTGTCCACAATAATAACCTGGGACTCATTGCTGTTGTGATCTCTGCGTTCCTGGTTATTGCATTTGGTGTTTTCCCGGGTTCATTGATTAGTTTAATTACTTCATTTTTGAAATAAGAAATTGTTTCGGATAATAAATAGTTTTATTTTAATAGAATAATTAAGAATTCTATTGTGTATTAAAAAGTAATTAAAATGATCCCACTCTATTCTGTTCAGCAGGTAAGGGATGCTGATGATTATGCAATCAATCAGCTTCGGATACCTGGATTACTGTTAATGGAGAATGCCTCCATCAGTATTATTGAAGTACTAAAGGAGAAATTTTCTTCATACCTCTATAACGGTCCTGTTGGCATTTTGTGCGGTAAGGGAAACAATGGCGGTGATGGTTTTGCAATCGCCCGTCACCTGATGAATTCAGGTTCCCGTGTTACCGTCATTTACCTTTCAGACATTGAAGAACTGACAGGAGATGCGCTGCAGAATTTTGAAATCCTTTCCAATCTTATTCACTATTCAGATGGTTCAATTCTAAAGCAATATAAATCCGGCCGGGATATTAAGATTCTGGAGAAATCGCCATTAATCATAGATGCGCTGCTTGGTTCAGGTGTATCGGGTGCTTTGCGTTCCCCATATGCCGAAATAGTTAAATCAGTTAATGAATTGAATGCGGTGCGCGTAGCAGTTGACATTCCGACCGGGCTTGATGCTGATAAAGGCAGTGGTGAAGTAATCTTCAAGGCTGATCTTACTGTAACCCTTGGTGAACTTAAAAAAGGATTATACGTAAACAGGGGGGCTGCCAGTTCAGGAGAGATTTTGAAGGGTTATATTGGTATATCACAGGACTTTTTTAATGAACTTCCCGTGGATACTTATATTATAGAACCGGAGGATGCATTTTACAGCCTGCCACATAAAGCCCGGGACATTTACAAATACAGTGCGGGGAAAGTCCTCGTAGTTGCCGGCTCCAGAAAATTGCCAGGAGCAGCATTCATGACATCTTCAGCTGTATTAAAATCGGGGGCCGGAGCCTCCATACTCTGCTTTCCCGAATCAGTACGTGCGCTTGTGCAGGAAAGGCTTAATGAAGTAATTGTATTGACATACAACGATGCTGGGTCGGGAATTTACACTAAACGGAACCTCGGAGAACTTAACGAGCGCTTTGAATGGATGGACGTCCTGGCAATTGGTCCCGGTTTAGGCAGGGATACTGAATCAATTGATGCCATTCTTGAAACCATACGCCAAAACAGGGGTAAAAAGATGGTTATTGATGCCGATGGTTTATATGCGTTAAGTGAAAGCAGGTACAAAAAAGTAAACCTGGAGAATTGTGTTCTTACTCCTCATCAGGCAGAATTTGCAAATCTCATAGGGATAGGGCTAGATCAGCTTCAGGAGGATATCTTTACTTACGGCAGAAAGTTTGCCATAGAAACAGGGGCATACCTGGTATTGAAAGGCGCTCCAACCGTCGTATTTAACCCCGGTGAGGAAGCATTTGTCAACAGTACCGGAAATCCGGGAATGGCTAAGTTCGGGACGGGGGACGTATTAACGGGGATCCTGGCCGGTTTCCTTGCCCAATCAGATGATATTGAAGGCGCCATTATATCTGCAGTATATTTACATAGCCTTTCTGCCGATCTGCTCTTGCCTGGAAAGACCGAATTTGGTATAATGGCAACTGATATTATTGATAATTTACCCGAAGCTATTAAATTTTTAAGGAATTCATGTGCTTAGCTTTTTTGAAAGAAATAAGAAGTATTTAATATATTTTCCCTTAATCGTCTACTGGATCATTCTTTTTATTGCAACTACACTGCCTGGAAAAGATGTCCCAAGTCTTGGAATAAGCGATAAAATTGAGCATTTTACCGCATATATGATCCTTTCTGTACTGTTATGCTTTACCTACATGTTTCAACGCAGGTTCAGCATTTTATACCTGCGGCCTTTCCTGATGACTATTGTTACTGTGACCTTATATGGGGCTATGGATGAAATCCACCAGTTATTCGTTCCTGGCAGGAGTTGTGATCCTTTAGACCTTGCGGCTGACGTCACCGGGGCTACACTGGGTCTGCTTATAGTGTTTCTAATCAAACAAATTTCAAATAAAGCAGTTACTGAAAACAAATAGAAAACAATAATGGAAAAAAGGAATCTGAAAATGACAGAAATAGCACTTTTTCTGCTGCTGGGACTTGCGGCAGGAATATTAAGCGGGCTTGTGGGAATAGGCGGTGGAATTCTGATAGTTCCCTCGCTTGTCCTTTTATTCGGTATGACACAGCATCAGGCGCAGGGGACAAGCCTTGCAGTATTGATCCCCCCGGTGGGCATTCTGGCTGCAATGACTTACTATAAAGAAGGATTAATTGATTTCCGGATCGCCGGACTGATATGTGCAGGATTCGTTCTGGGAGCTCTCTTTGGGGCGAAAATATCCATTTCATTGTCTGATGCGGTAATGAAAAAAGTATTTGGTGTTGTACTTCTGCTGGTTTCATTAAAAATGATATTTAATAAATAATTGACCGCCTCCAGATTCCGTAATAGGCTTTTTCCCCTGAATATGACAGATATTCAGGGCGATTTTTATTCTGCCAACATGATGCTTCCGGTCGAATTTTGAACACACTTTCTCTACTGCCAATTTTCTTTTATTATTTTATATATTTTTCTGTAACCAAATCCAAAGTTCCACGTCTAAACATTTAGACAAAAAGGAGTCGGAAATGAAAAAGAATTTTGTATATCGTGGACTTAAATTAGCTGTCCTGCTCATAGTATGTGTCGGCTTTTTGAGTACTCTTAATGCCGGGCAGCTGAAAGTTTTACATGAAAAAACATTTAGCACTTCTTTCGGTAAAAAGCTGAGCATTAACACATCTGCTGGTGATGTTTATGTCAGTACATGGGACAAACCTGAGGTATATATTAAAATCAGCGGAAATAAGAAGGCCTACGACAAGATGCAGTTCAGGTTTGAAAGTAATAATGAGGGTGTAAATGTAACTGCCAAAAGAGATTCCTGGTTTAACTGGTTCAGCTGGAGCAACGTTTATGTTAAGTACGAAATAAAAGTTCCTGTAAATTATAATGCTGTTGTCACTACTGCCGGCGGTGATATAAAGTTATATGACCTGAACGGGCATATTCAGTTTCAGACTTCCGGTGGTGACGTAACGCTTATCAATACTAAGGGTGAGGTTGCAGTCGGTACTTCCGGTGGTGAAATAAAGCTGGAAAATACAATTGGACAGATAAATGTACGTACTTCAGGCGGTGACATTAAGATAAAGAATTTTGAAGGCAATCTTACTGCCTCGACTTCAGGCGGTGATATACAGCTGGAAGGAAAGAGCGGCAAAATAGACGCTTCTACATCGGGCGGGGATATTGTTCTTAAATACGGTGACGTGAACCAGGGCATCGATCTCTCATCTTCCGGCGGCGATATTATTGTGAAAGTCCCTGGCGACTTTGCTGCCGTAGCTGATCTTTCAACCACAGGCGGCGATATTGAGTGTGATCTGCCAATAACGAGAAACGGGAAATGGTCCTCATCAAAAGTGAAGGGTGAAATAAATGGGGGAGGAAAGATTCTGCGCTGCCGTACCTCGGGTGGTGACATAAAGGTTACCAAATAACCCTCTATATCAATCCGGAAACTGCGGATTTATAGAATATAGCAGATTTCCATCTGTAGTAATTGCTGGTCCGTATTCCAAAGTCGGTTTATCACCTATGACTTTGGAATACGGACTGTTTATTTTACTTATACTGAAGGAATCCTGAATTAACCAAGGATTACTGGTATAAAAATATTCCTGAGTCAGTCCTTAATTTCCTTGTAAAAATCCCCTTTTTTAGATAGTTTTATACACTAATTATGAAAAATTTAATACTATTATTTATTACATTTGTCTTAGTCCATACTAGTTTTGCTCAGGATAGTACATATTCGGTTGAAGATTTTAATATCAGATTTGATAATTCCCATTTGGTTGTTGAGGATATCAACAAGAATATTGTTTATGACAGAGTATTTCAGAATCCTAATGGATTTGTTCTGGACCTTGATAATGACGGAACCGGCGAATTTTTAGTTAATGATTATACTGAAACTGACGGTCAAAATTTTTATACGTTGTATGTATTTAATACAACAGGTACTTTTTATTTAACAGATTCCATTTATTCCGGATTAAAGGATCCATATTACTTTTATTCAGATGAAATAAGTAATGTGGTGCTTGTAACCGGAAGTCCTGATTTTGACTCTCTGAATCAGGCAGCAGCGGAAACATCATTTTCGCCTTTAGTATGCTGGAGTTTTGTGGATTCATCACTGTCCATTGTAAACGATCAGTTGTACGACATTTTTCTGGACGAAAATGAGGCAAATATTTCTTACATGGATTCAGTATGTAAGAGCAAGGGCAGAACGTGTGAAGCATCACAGGAGTTCAGGGCAGCTATTGCAGCAACATATGCAAATTATGTTTATGCCGATGAAAATGCTCTTGCCGAAAAAATGCTGGAAGAATATTATTTTTGCGACGATCTGAAAAAGTTTAAAGAACAAATTTCAAAACTTTTATAAGGGACATTATGAATCTGGATTGGAGCGGGTTTCTGCAGAAAATGGTAAATGTTACCATGAAAGAAAACTATGGAATGAAGTACGATACTAAAAGCGATTCTCCTTTATATGAAATAGTATTTAAGACCGGCAGGCTTATTGGGGTTTATGATGATGGCCTGCTTCTGGAAGCTACCAGGGAGTCGCAGCAGATTAAAATCTTCATCCCTCACCACTCAATAAAGTGTGTCGAAATCTTCAATGTTTAGGAAATATTGGACCTATTGTATTTGCTCTGTCTTTATTGCATTGTTCCTGTTAATCTCGGATTCATTTGCCGAGCTGAAGGGAATCAAATCACTGAAGGCATATACAAACAGAGATGAGACTTCGTTACCTGTCATAGTGTATGACGATAAGGGTAACGACGTCCTTACAATCGAGTTTGATCTTCAGGCCGACTATGAACCCAGTCTGAGTATTGTTTTCCGTTTTTGTGATAAGGACTGGAATCCTTACAACAACCTCTTTCTTGCCAACATCGGGCAGAATGTAGCCCGGAATCTGTCTTTCGAACCCCTGCCTGTAACTGTGCAGGATGCAAAATATCATTTCAAGGGTGGTTTTCCTGATAAGGACGGTCACGTTGATTTCCCATTTTCAGGGAAATGGCGTTTTTATATCACCGATTCTCAGGATACGTCGAAAGTCTATGCCACAGGAAAGTTTGTTGTTGTTAAAGCCGTTATGCCAATTAAGGTAAATATTAAAAATGAATTGCTTGAGAACAAGTCCTATTTCCCTCAGGACCTGGCCCGGGTCTTTAATATTACAACCGATTTTACCCTGCCTGATAATCTTTTCCCCTTCAACGTAGAGCACGTGGAAATTATTGAAAATCAAAAAGTCGATTACGCGTACCGGGTGGAAAGAGCAGCAACCAATAATGACGTAAGGTTCTATTGGTGGGATGGCAATAAGAAATTTAGTTTTACATCCAAAGAAATCAGGCCTGGAAACGAATACAGGCAAACGGATCTGAGAAATATTAATATTTACAGTTCCCGGGCGGTAAATGCGCATTTTGACGGGGTTGAAACTTCGAGGTTTTATATTGAAGGCAAAAAGGATCTGGATGGAGGTTCGATTCTTTCCAGGCCTAAGGACCCTAATGCAGTTTATCTGGATGTTACGTTCAGATTAAGGTCGCCCGAAGATATAAGAAAAAAAGTTTTTCTGGTTGGGGCTTTCAACCAATGGCAGATTCTTCCGGAGTATGAAATGGCCAACGATAATGGTCTGTATACCACAACAGTAAATCTGAAAAGAGGTATATATGACTATCAGTATGCCATTGCCAACATGGATGAAAACAGGCCATCCGACATAGACTGGTTTAGCCTTGAAGGAAATACCTGGTCAACCAGGAACCGGTACTATATTTTCGTTTATTATGCCGATCCGGATAAAGGGGGATACGACAGAATAATCGGTTTTACAGAAGTAATAAACAAATAAACATATGAGTGAAAAACTAAAACTTGGAATAATCGGCACTGGCCATCTGGGGAAACTCCACACTAAAATTACGAAATTACTGACCGGCTGTGAACTGGCAGGTATATTCGACAAAAATATTGAAAAGGCCAGAGAATGCGCTTCTGAAATGAACGTCAGAATATTTGATGAGCTCGATGAGCTGCTTCATACAGTTGATGCAGTTTCAATCGTTGCTACCACGAGTGCTCATTATGAAATTGCCAAAAGATGCCTTGAAGAGGGCAAGCATGTCTTCGTGGAAAAACCGATTACCACGCTTATTTCTGAAGCAGAAGAGCTTATCAGAATAGCAGCTGAAAAACATCTGAATCTGCAGGTTGGGCATATTGAAAGATTTAATCCAGCGCTGCTTTCACTTGAAAAGTACAATCTTGAGCCCAAGTTTATACAGAGTGACAGGTTATCTCAGTTTAATCCCCGAGGAACAGACGTTGCAGTTGTATTAGATTTAATGATTCACGATATTGATATAATACTGAGCCTTGTAAAAAGTGAAGTTAAAGATGTCCATGCAAGCGGTGTTGCCGTGGTTTCAGACAACATTGACATAGCAAATGCCCGCCTTGAGTTTGAAAACGGAGCAGTTGCCAACGTTACTGCCAGCAGGATCTCACAAAAGAAGATGAGAAAAATGAGGATGTTCCAGCGGGATGGTTATATTTCCCTGGACTTTAATACAGGTGTTTCGGAAGTATACAGGCTGATTTCAAAGGAACAGGAAAAGGAAAACCATTTTATTTCTTTTGGCGAAATCGGTATAGGTGATAAGAAGAAAATGGTGGTCTATGAGCAGCCTGAGGTAAGGGAGGTTAACGCATTGCAGTATGAACTGCAGTTGTTTGTTGATTCTGTTCTCAGGCATGAAAGACCGCTGGTGAGCGGGGAAGATGGCCTCAGGGCATTAAAGGTTGCAGAGATTATTATAAAGAAAATAGAAGAATCAAAGATAAAGTAAGTGTTTTGTTGAGTTGTGTTCTGATGTAAATACGAAGCTTAAATGAAAAAGGAGGGAAGATATGGTACGCAAAAGGATCATGATCGGTCTGTTTACTTTATTCATTATGCTGGGATTCAATAGCTGCAGTGTTTTAAAGACATTTCAGAATATTTCCCGGTTGAAATTTAAGCTTGATTCAGTCGGTAACTTCCTTCTGAATGGCATACAAATCTCAAATAAAAGCAAGCTGCAGGATTTTACAGCCACAGATATTCTGAAAATCACCGCGGCTATTACAAACAAGCAAATGCCGGTTTCATTTGTTTTGAACGTTGATGCTATTAATCCTAATGACGGTAAAGGCGGTTACCCCAGGAGCGATGTCTCGCTGAAGAAGTTCCCCTGGAAGCTGTACATCGACGATAAAGAAACAATCACCGGAGACATAAGTTCACCAATAAGTGTCCCGGGTGTTGGCGAGGCAGTGAAATTTCCTTTAAAGATAGAGATGGACCTGTTTAAGTTCTTTAATGACAAGGACTATCAGGGATTGATCAATCTGGCATTAAAATTAGGTGGTCAGCAGGGGAATCCTGTTAGTATTAAACTGGTTGCCCAGCCTACAATATCGAGCTCATTCGGAGACATCCCATATCCCGGTGAACTGACAATTGTCCAGACAGAATATAGATAAATAACTCTTTTTTTGTTAATAATTTTATTGAACATGGCAAAAAGCAAAAAATATGTGATTGGTGTTGACCTGGGCGGTACATCAATAAAGGTCGGTGTTGTTTCAAAAGAGGGGAAGCTGGTCAAGAAAGTATTTGTTGACACTCTTGCAAGTCAGGGGCCAAAGGTTGTTGTAAACCAGATTAAAAAAGGTATTGATCTGGTCATCGGTGATTATAAGAAGGAAGTTGGAGGTATTGGTATCGGTTCTCCAGGTGTGGTTTCGATGAAAAAAGGGACCGTTGAAAATCCTCCTAATTTACCGGGATGGACTAAAGTACCTTTAGGAAAACTGATTGAAAAGGAATTTAATATAAGAACGGTCGTTGAAAACGATGCCAATGCTGCAGCTGTAGGAGAACTGATCTTCGGAGCAGGCAAGAATTTTTCTGATTTTGTGATGGTTACCCTGGGTACCGGGGTTGGCGGCGGCATAATCATTGACGGCAAGCTGTACCGTGGTGAAAAGGGTGCTGCCGGAGAACTGGGACACATGACTATTGATTATAATGGTCCCAAGTGTAATTGTGGCTCTTATGGCTGTATTGAGACTTATGTCGGTAACAACTATCTGGTTGAAAGGGTTAACAAGGAACTGCAGAGTGGAAAAGCGACAAAGATTTATGATCTTCTGGATAATAACCTTAATAATCTGACTCCAAAGGTCGTTTTTGATGCTGCACAGCTGGGGGATGAATTTGCCAAGTCCGTAATAGTTGAAACCGGAAGTTATCTGGGCTATGCACTGACCTCGGTAATTAATCTGCTGGATATTGACAAAATACTTATAGGCGGCGGTGTTGCTGGATTTGGTGTCCTGCTATTTGACTCTATTCGCGATACTATCAGGCAAAGAGTCCTGAAGCCACTTGCTCCCCGCATCAAAGTGCTGCCCGCAAAGTTAAAAAATGAGGCAGGCATTAAGGGCGCCTCTGCTCTGGTATTCTACCAGGCGTAACGGGGGAAACCCGCATTCTGAACTTAGTTATTAATGCCATTTAGATCCCTGTAGTTAAAGCATGGATCTAAATGGTTTTGTATATTTAAATACGCTTAGGTTTTTAATTGGTCGCTATGAATAAGGTATTATCATTTATATTTTTGTTATTTCCTGTCATCCTTCTGGCTCAGGAGACTGACACTACTTTATTCAGACGTCCCTCAGGTCCTGTTGCCGATAGCCTGAGCGCTGCTGCTGATACTACCCGCCCAAGGAAATCAGATATAGACGCCGTAATATATGCCTCTGGTTCAGATTCATTGATTTTCAGAATACCCGAGAAAAAAATGGAAATTTTCGGCAACGGTGAGCTGAAATACAAGAAAACCGAGCTGAAGAGTGCCAATATTCTTGTTGACTTCCAGACAAATCAGATACAGGCAAGCGGTGTTGTGGATTCCTCTGATACAGCAAAGACCAAATTAAAGGGTACACCCGTTATGTCGGAAGCCGGAGAAATCTACGAAGGCAACCAGCTAACTTACAACTTCAGGACACAAAGGGGGCTGATCTCTTATGCCAAAAACAAGGCCGAGGGCGGTCTTTATGGCGGTTCCAAAGTTAAGAAAATTGACAAGGAAACCTATTTTATAAAAGATGGCACCTATACCACGTGTGATGCCGACAGCGCCCATTATTTCTTTTATGCAAAGGAAATGAAAGTAGTGCTCAAAGAGCAGATCATTGCCCGCTGGATCTGGTTGTATATTGGCGGGGTACCGCTGCCGGTACCGTTACCCTTTGGAGTTTTTCCTAATGAAACAGGCAGACGCTCGGGTATCATTGCTCCTGCTTACGGTGAACGCGCAGATTATGGAATATACTTTTCACACCTGGGATATTTCTGGGCAATAAGTGATTACATGGATATTAATCTCCTTGGTGATTTTTATCTGAGAGGCAGTTATGATTTAAGGAGTACTTTCCGCTACGCAAAGCGTTATTCTTTAAGCGGAAATATACAGGGAGGTTATGCCTTTCTGCATGCTGGCGAGCAGGGAGATCCGGGTTATAATCCGCAGAAGAACTGGAATCTTGGGATTTATCATCATCAGGATATTGACCCCACAACAAAACTGGATGCAAACCTGCGTTTTATTTCATCAAAAAATTATTACAGGCAGACGAGCATAAATTATAATGATCTTCTGAGCCAGAACATGCAGTCCTCGGCAACATTATTCAAGACCTGGGAGGGTTCAGGCAACAGCATGTCCATTGCTTACAGCCGTTCACAGATCATTGATGCGATAGATTCAACCCAGATTGGCAATGTAAATGAAACACTGCCTTATATTACTTTTTCAATGCTGCCTACCTATCCTTTTAAGAGGAAGGGGCGCGTTGATCCGGCTGACGAAAAGTGGTATGAGCAGATTGGTATAAACTATTCCGGCCAGTTTCAGAATCAAAGGAACAGGACACGGGGGGAGTTTAATTCGCGTGCCGGTATTCAACATTCATTTTCCACGAATATTTCTCCAAAAATAGGATATTTCAGCGTTTCCCCCAGATTCGATTTCAATGAAAAATGGTATAACAAAAGAGTTGTAAAAGAAAATTATGCAGTATTAGATACCAATCTTTCAAAAGAGGGAGCCAAAGTATACAGGGATTCACTCGTAACAAGAGACATTAATGAAATCAATGCCGTTCATTCTTTCAATATGGGTGTTTCAGCTTCAACAAAATTATACGGCATCCTGCAGCCTAATGTATTGGGTGTACAGTCTTTCAGGCACACGTTGATCCCAACTATATCATATGTATATACTCCTGACTTTTCAGCTCCGGGATGGGGATATTACGGCACATACGTAAATGCAAAGAATGAGACCGTAAAATATAATAAATTTGAGCGCGAAGTCTTCGGTGGCGCCCCGGCAGGTGAGCAGCAGAGCATAAATTTTACTCTGTCAAATAACTTTGAAATTAAAACCACAAAAGATCCTACAGATACCACCTCGGAATCGAAAAAAATACAGCTGTTAAATCTGGATGCCAATATTTTCTATAACTTTGCCGCTGCCAGCAACAGGCTTAGTGATCTGACACTTAATTACAGGACCCAAATGGGGGAATTTCTTAATTTCAACGGATCATCCACCTATTCTTTCTATGACTACGATTATAATAATGGAAGAACTTCTGAAAGGTTTCTATCTTCCAGAAAAGGCGGCGGGTTTATGCGTCTTACAAGTTTTAACTTTTCTATCAGCACTTCGCTATCTGCAGAAAGACTGAAGGGAAGCTCTGAGAAAAAGACCCAGACAGGCACCCAGCAGGGTACCCAGGCTATTAATGAGGGTGTCTATGGTGATCAATACAGACAGTACAAAGGCATTTACAGCGATGAACCGCCTGACTACACGATACCATGGGACCTTGCGCTTAGTTTTTATTATCAGGTATCTAAAGGTGATCCTGCACACGTAAGTACAAGTTCATCCATGAATGCTAATTTAAACTTCAGCCTGACGCAAAGCATAAAAATAGCCTTCTCAGGAAACTATAATTTTAAAGAAAAGAATTTTGCCGCTCCGCAGGTCAGGATTTATAAGGATCTGCACTGCTGGGAAATGAATCTTACATGGAACCCGCTGGGCTTATACAGGGGCTACAGGTTTGAAATAAGAGTAAAGGCTCCTCAGCTTCAGGACCTGAAAATTGAAAGAGCGCGGGGTCAGTTCAGCGGTATATAATAAATGAAATCCGGAAATTGTGTTTGAGGTATAAGAAGTGGCTGCATGAGGCATTATTTAGTCGATGGAAATAATCTGATTGGAAAGATCAAAACGCTGAGAAAACTGCAGTCAAAAAGTGGCCAGGCTTCGAGAGAAAAGCTGGCGTTTATGGTGGACCGTTATTTCAGCAATAAAAATGCAAAGGTTACTATTTATTTTGATGGCTTCAGGGAATTGGCAATAAATACCGCAAAAGCCAGGATTCAGTATTCAGACAAACGAACAGCCGACGACCTGATCAGGTTTCAGATCGAAGCGGAGCATAATCCAAGACTGATAACACTAATTACCTCCGACAGCAATCTGGCTGAATTTGCCAGAGTCTGCCGTTGTGAAGTAATACAGAGCGAGGAATTTGCTGCCGAACTTCAGAAGCCTGGTTCAGCTGATGAAGAGGAAGAAAAGAAAAAAGGTATCAGGGATGATGAAATAAAAAGGCTTTTTGGACTTTAATCCACCACCGGAGCATAAACATCATGAAAATTCTTGAAAAATTAACAGTACTAAGTCTTTTCCTTTTAATTATTAATGTATCCTTATCAGCACAGGAGAAAAAATTGGAATTGAAAGAATTAAGAAGCAAAATTATAGCAGGTTTTGATAGTCTTAAAGGCAATTGTGCTCTTGCCTTTTTGGACCTGTCGGATCCTTCAAATGTATTACTTATAAATGAAAATGAAAGTTTTCATGCCGCAAGTACTATGAAGACTCCCGTAATGATCGAAGTCTTTAAACAGGCCCATATGGGGAAATTCAGTCTGGATGATTCAATAGTTGTAAGAAACCAGTTTAAAAGTATAGTTGACGGCAGTTACTATAGCATGGCTATTGACCGTGACGGAGGAGAAGGGCTGTACGGTTTTTTAAACAAGAAAAGAACAATTAGAGAACTGGTTTATGAAATGATTACAGTCAGCAGCAATCTGGCAACTAACATTCTGATAGGTCTTGTAGATGCAAAAAATGTTCAGAACACAATGCTCGAGCTTGGGGCAGCAAATATCAAAGTACTGCGCGGTGTAGAGGATATAAAGGCCTTCGATATGGGGCTTAACAACACCACTACTGCGAAGGACCTGATGTTAATTTTTGAGCAGCTTGCAAATGGCACTATAGTTTCAAAGGAAGACTGTCAGGAGATGACCAAAATACTGCTGGATCAGAAATTTAATGAAATGATACCCGCTAAGCTGCCGCAGGAAGTAAGAGTTGCACACAAGACAGGGTCAGTTGACGGCATCATGCATGATTCGGGAATTGTTATGCTGCCTGATGGCCGGAAGTATATACTAGTAATCTTATCCAGGAATCTTCAGGATATGAAGCAGGCAGGATCCGTTTTATCCGGATTGTCCAGACTGGTATATGATTATTATACCTGTGAAGACTGAATTTAAAGAGAACTCAGCCTCCAGCTGATTAATTCTCTGCCAAGGTGAAAAAAATACATATGCAGCCTTCAATATCCTTGCCTGACAGGCAAGGATATGTATTCCCCTTAAATTACCCGGTTTTTTAATAAAATTTTCATGCCGATAAGCTGATTTCTGTGCCCGTCTTGATTTAAGGCTAAACGTTATATTATATTTAATAAAAAAGATGAATCCCGGAGTAAATGATCATCATTAATTAATGTGGAGCCCCGGTCCGGGTTCACAAGAACAAAAATCCAAGAGGATAACATGAATATTAATATTAAAAGAACCGGACATACGGCTTTGATAGTAGATGATGTTGAAAGGGCCGCAAAATTTTATAACACTTATTTTGGATTCGATATTATTTTTATTTTTGATGACTGGGGTGTTGTCAGAAAAAATAAAGATGACATTGCATTTATAAAAAAAGGCGCTCCGCATCCGCCTCATTTTGGATTAAGGGTTAATTCAAGGGAAGAAGTGGATAAAGCATGGAATAAACTGAAAAATATCGGCACCAAAATACTGGAAGAGCCAAAGCTGCATTCTGATGAAAGCTATTCACTGCTTTTTGCCGATCCCGACAATAATGCTGTTGAGATAATTTACGACCCCAATATAGCGGGCTAGTTTGTATGTTTCATGAGCGGGTTCCCTTGTTTTCTGTCAAATTTGACAATAAGCAGTCATTGAGTTATTTTATTCAGCAAAGAAATTTTGACAAATTAGTCCTGTCAAAGAAAGGACTTTAAAATATAAAACGTAATGGAGGATATATGGACTTCAGAAATGAGTCAGACAGCATGGGCGAAATTCAGGTGCCTTGCGATAAATATTATGGTGCACAGACAGCCCGTTCCTTGATGAATTTCAAGATAGGGGGGGAGCGTTTTCCGAGACCGTTGATAAGGGCTCTTGGAATTCTGAAAAAGGCGGCTGCAATTACTAATAAAGAGCTCGGTTTGCTTCCGGCTGAAAAAGCTGATCTGATTATAAAAGCTGCCGATGAGGTGATTGAAGGCAGGCTTGATGATCATTTCCCGTTGGTCGTATGGCAGACCGGCAGCGGTACACAGACGAATATGAATGCAAATGAGGTGATTTCCAACAGAGCAATTGAAATGGCAGGCGGCGTAATGGGCAGCAAAAAACCCATTCATCCGAATGATGATGTTAACAAGGCTCAGTCATCCAATGACACCTTCCCTACGGCAATGCATATTGCTGCTGTTGAAGAGATACACAGAAGACTCATTCCAATGGTAACAAAGCTGCGAGATGCACTTTCTGAAAAAGCAAAAGAGTTTGATGGAATTATAAAGATTGGGCGTACCCACCTTATGGATGCCACGCCACTGACTTTGGAGCAGGAATTTTCTGGTTACGTTCAGCAGTTGACAAACGGGCTGGAAAGGATCAATGGCTGCATGCCCAGGCTATATGAACTGGCTCTAGGAGGCACTGCTGTTGGAACAGGTTTGAACACACACCCTGAATTTGCAGTTAAATCTGCTGAAGTTATTTCAAGCTTAACGGGGAAGCCTTTTATTACAGCCAGGAATAAATTTGAAGCACTGGCAACACACGATGCAATGGTAGAAGCCAGCGGAGTCATGAAGACTCTTGCCGCCTCTTTGATGAAAATTGCAAATGATATACGCTGGCTGGGATCGGGTCCGCGCTGCGGAATCGGGGAACTGATGCTTCCCGAAAATGAACCGGGCAGCTCAATTATGCCAGGTAAGGTTAATCCTACACAATCCGAAGCCATGACAATGGTCTGTGCACAGGTCTTCGGCAATGACGTTGCCGTCAATTTCGGCGGAGCAATGGGTAATTTTGAGTTGAATGTTTTTAAACCTGTAATTATTTTCAATCTCCTTCAATCGATAAAGCTGATTTCTGATGCCTGTGAAAGCTTTACTGACAACTGTGTAGTCGGTATTCAGGCAAATAAGGGAAACATAAATAATCACCTTACAAACTCGCTCATGCTTGTTACCTCTTTGAATCCTCATATTGGTTATGACAATGCTGCAAAAGTGGCGAAGAAAGCACATAAGGAAAATAAGACACTCAAAGAGGCGGCTGTTGAGCTCGGATTACTTACTTCGGAAAAATTTGACGAAGTGGTCAGACCTGAAAACATGATCGGTCCCAAAAAATAGTTTGTCTGATGAGTATGATTGCCCCGGCAGTAAACAAAACCTTAACAGGATATTTTGCAGTCAGGTTGAAAGTTTAGTTTACATTTACTGCCGGGGTAAAAATTAAGTGGAGGATGAGAACTTTTTAGTTGTTTATTTCTTTATTGAAAGTAAGTATTTAACCATAGAGAGGGAATCTGAGCGTTGCTTGAAATAATATTAAACATATATCTGATTATCAATAATGGGTACGTTGTTGCATTCAGGGCTAAGGGTTATGAAATGGAAGGCGGAGATGACAATAAAATCGAATTCCTCAAAAGAAAAGCCAGAGAAGATTTTACACATGCATACCATTTTGATGCTCCGCAGAATAAAAGAGGTGAATTTATGAAGTACAATAAGTTTTCGCGTCTGGAACATCAGGGGATGCAGTACGAATTATTCGAGGAGATATTTCAAAGTTTTAAGCTGCCTGAACATCCGTTGATCTGTGTTACCCCCGTAGTGGACGGAAAAATCCTGAGCCAGTATTAATTAAAACCTGCAGATTAAAGTCTCACCAGTACGCTATTCGGTGATCAGGAACGATGTTTCTGCCGTATGCCAGCCTGTGTATGCCAAAAGATATTAAATTTGTGGGAGTATTATTTTATATAATATTCTTATATTTACATCCAATTAAAAAAGAAATTTTGAGGTTTTTATGTCTAAAGAAATAAAACAGCTGGATGAGCTTTGTATAAATACGATCAGATTTTTAGCAGTCGATGCTGTGCAGAAGGCAAATTCGGGGCATCCGGGAATGCCAATGGGATGTGCTCCTATAACATACCGCTTATTTACGAAGTTTATGAAATATAATCCTGCAAACCCAAGATGGTTTAACCGTGATAAATTTGTTCTTTCTGCGGGTCACGGCAGCATGCTTTTGTATAGCATGCTTCACCTGACAGGTTATAATTTACCAATGGAAGAACTGAAAAGATTCAGACAATGGGAAAGTCTTACACCCGGGCATCCTGAGTCAATTCTTACCGAAGGTGTTGAAACCACGACAGGACCACTGGGGCAGGGGATAACTAATTCCGTAGGTATGGCTATCGCACAGGAATATCTGGCAGCTGTTTTCAACAAAGAAGATATAAAACTTCTGGACCATTATATATACGTGATTGCCAGTGACGGCGATTTGATGGAAGGTATTTCGCATGAGGCCTGTTCTTTAGCCGGTCACATGAAGCTTGGCAAACTGATAGTCTTTTACGATAACAATCACATCAGCATTGACGGGAATACGTCACTTTCATATTCTGATGACGTAACAAAGCGTTTCGAGGCATATGGGTGGCATGTTCAGAGTCTGGATGACGTAAACGATCTGGAGGCAATGGATAAAGCTGTAGTAAATGCTCAGTACGAGACTGGCAGGCCCTCAATTATCATAACCAGGACTCACATTGGCTATGGCAGCCCGAATAAACAGGATACATCCTCAGTTCACGGGTCACCACTCGGTGAAGAGGAGCTTAAACTTACAAAGCGGAATCTGGGCTGGCCTGAAGATAAGACATTTTATATCCCGGAAGAAGCCGCTTCATTCTTTGGTCAGTTTAAAGAAAAAGGGCAGCAGCTTGAAAACGAATGGAAAAAATTATTCTCAGAATACACAGAAAAGTATCCTGAACAGGCTGCTTTGTTTGAAGCGGTAATGACCGGGAATTTCGGCGATGAATGGAAGTCAAAATTACCCCAATATCCCGCGGATGGCAAAGGAATTGCTACCCGCGTGGCTTCAGGCAAGGCTCTTAATGCAATTGCGGCCTCACTGCCTACACTGATTGGCGGGTCTGCCGACCTGGCCCCATCAAACAATACATACTTAAAGGATTATCCTGCTTTTTCGGCTGAAAACCGCGCAGGCCGTAATTTCCATTTTGGCGTCAGAGAGCACGGAATGGCCGGAATATTGAATGGAATGTCTATTTATGGCGGTGTTATAGCCTATGGCGGCACATTCCTTGTCTTTTCAGATTACCTGAGGCCTTCAATTAGGCTGGGAGCTCTTTCAGGCCTGAGGCCAATTTATATCTTTACTCATGACAGCATCGGTCTGGGTGAAGATGGACCAACTCATCAGGCAGTCGAGCATCTGGCGGCGTTAAGAACAATTCCTAACATACTCGTTATACGCCCTGCTGATGCCAATGAGACTTCTTATGCATGGCGTGCTGCAATTGAACATACAGGAAGTCCCGTAGCACTCATACTTACGCGTCAGGATTTACCGGTTATCGATCAGGAAAAGTATGCCCCGGCAGAAAATCTGCTGAAGGGTGCATATGCGGTAAGAGATTGCCAGGGTACGCCAGACATCATATTAATGGCTTCTGGTTCAGAGGTACAGCACATTATGAAAGCTGCAGAAAGCCTGGAAGCTGAAGGCATTAAGGCTAAGGCTGTAAGTTTTCCAAGCTGGGAGCTTTTCGACAGGCAGACACAGGAGTATAAGGATTCAGTTTTGAACCCTGAGGTCAAGGCCCGTGTTTCAGTTGAAGCAGCCATAAAAATGGGCTGGGAGAAGTATCTGGGTGATGCGGGTGAGGCTATCAGCATGGACAGGTTCGGAGTTTCTGCTCCGGCCAAGGTATTGATGGAAAAATTCGGTTTTACCGCTGAAAATGTCATCGAGACCTCGAGGCGAGTACTTAATAAAGTAAATCAACTTAGTTAAATAAATATATTGAAGGCCTGCTTTTGGCGGTCTGAGAGTTCAGGATAATTGCAGAGGCAGGCCTTCTGCAATTATCTTTAGTAATTAGACCATCTTAAGCAGCATTCAAAAATAATGTCTGAATATCAGGGAGTAAATTTGGAGCACATCAAATTTTTTATAGATCTTTTCATTCATCTCGACAAACACCTGAGTGCAATTATACTTGAATACGGAATATGGACCTACCTGCTTTTGTTTATTGTGATTTTTGCTGAAACAGGCCTGGTATTTACTCCTTTTTTACCCGGGGACTCACTCCTTTTTGCTGCCGGAGCCTTTGCTGCTACAGGATCGTTCAACCTTGCCGCTCTGTTTCTAATTCTGTCTGTTGCCGCGGTACTTGGAGATACTGTAAATTACTGGGTTGGAAATTATATCGGTCCCAAAATATTTTCTCAGGAGAAGATCCGTTTCCTCAAAAAAGAGCATCTTGAGCGTACTCATCAGTTTTACGAAAAGTATGGCGGGAAAACCATAATTATTGCCCGTTTTATTCCCATTATCCGCACTTTTGCACCATTTGTTGCGGGAATCGGAAGTATGACTTATGGTAAGTTCATCAGTTATAATTTTTTGGGAGGAGTGCTGTGGGTCTTTTTGTTTGTTGGCGCAGGGTATTTTTTTGGTAATCTGGCATTTGTAAAAAATAATTTCTCGTTTGTGATTCTGGCAATCATCTTAATATCTGTTCTCCCGGGTTTTATTGAATATTTCAGGCAGAAAAGCGTTAATAAAGCTTAACTGGTGCTTTTTGTTTTTCAATCATTTATACTAAAACGAATAGTATTCAATCTATTTTAGGATTAAGCCATGGAAAACGTTAAAACACAAAAAACCTTAAAAACGCAGGAGAATACGAAAGCACGCGAAAATGTAAAATCCGAGCGTCTCATTTCCCTGGATGTTTTCAGGGGACTTACAATAGCAGGAATGATTTTAGTAAATAACCCGGGAAGCTGGGACAGTGTATATCCTGCCCTTGAACATGCAACCTGGAACGGGGTAACCCCCACAGACCTTATTTTTCCATTTTTTCTGTTTATTGTTGGTATAGCCATCACTTTCTCTCTTTCCAACAGAAAGGAAAGAGGGGACAGTCAGTCAAAACTGATGCTGCAGATATTCAAACGTTCTGCCATAATTTTCCTGCTTGGACTATTGATGGCGGGATTTCCTGAGTTTAATTTATCAAGAATCCGAATTCCGGGAGTTTTGCAGAGAATTGCAGTGGTATACCTGATTTCTTCCTTTATTTTTCTGAAGATGTCAACCAAAAACCAGGCTATTCTAGCAACTGTTATACTGTTTCTTTATTGGGGCATAATGACACTGATACCTGTCCCGGGTGTAGGTTATGCAAATCTTGAACCCTCGACAAATCTGGGTGCATGGCTTGACAGGCTGATATTTGGCAAACATATCTGGCATTATTCAAAAACCTGGGATCCTGAAGGATTATTAAGCACTCTGCCTGCTATTTCCACGGCTCTGCTGGGCATACTTACGGGGCGCTGGCTGAGAGGTCCGGCTGACAAAACCACTAAAACAGTATGGATGTTTTTCTGGGGTAACATTGGCATGCTGCTGGGAGTCATCTGGGATATGTGGTTTCCGATTAACAAAAACCTCTGGACTAGCTCGTATGTGTTATATACAGCTGGTATGGGGCTCCTGTTTATGGCTGTTTGTTTCTGGCTGATTGACGTTAAAGGATACAAATGGTGGACAAAGCCTTTCCTGGTTTATGGCACTAATGCAATAACCGTTTACTTCCTTTCCGGAATAGCAGCCCGCTGGCTTTACATGCTTAAAGTAACTGATGCAGCGGGGCATACGCTGGATCTGAAGGCATATCTTTACAATACATTATTTGCCTCATGGCTGCCTGCTATTAATGCATCACTCGCTTGGGCAATAGTTTATGTGCTCTTTTGGCTTGGAGTAATGTGGATATTTTATTATAAGAAAATATTTATTAAGGTATAATACCGGAGACTTGCCTTCGTAGTTATTCTCCAAACCGGGGGAATTGTGAAATGAGGCGAATCTTTTATCTTTATAAAATAACAATTGCTTTTAATCTTTTGCTCATTTATTTTCCCGCCATATAATTGGAGAGGTAATGGGATTAATCAGAGAATTTAAAACGATTCCTGAACTCTTTGTCATACTGACAGAAGAGTACGGCAAAACAACTGATAAATACATGATGAAGTATAAGTCAGCAGGACAGTTTACAGGAATCAGGTACAGTGAATTCAGGGAAATTACTGAAAATTTTGCACTCGGGCTGGCAACCCTGAACGTAAAACGCGAGGATAGGGTTTCAATTATTTCCGAGAACAGGCCTGAATGGGTGTACGCTGATATGGCGTTACTTTGTCTTGGTGCAATTGATGTGCCTTTATATCCTTCGTTAACGGCTGATTCTGTTGAATTTATTTTAAATAATTCGGAATCCACAGGCATAATCGTTTCAAATAAATTTCAGCTAAATAAAGTATTAAAGATTAAAGCAAACTGTAAGACACTCAAGTTTATCATTTTGCTCAACGAAAAGGATGTTATTCCTGGTTTACCGGATCTATACACCTTCAGGGAAATTCTTGAAAGAGGCATAGTATTCAAGCAAAATAATCCTTTTTATCTGAAGGAAAATATCAAAGCTAGCAAGGAAGATGATCTTTGCACGATAATTTATACATCTGGTACAACAGGTATTCCCAAAGGCGTAATGCTGACGCACAAGAACATTGTCTCAAATGTTCTTGGTGCCTCTGAAGCTTTACCCTTTAATAGTGAGGACGTTTTCCTTTCCTTTCTCCCATTGTGTCACATTTTTGAAAGAATGGCAGGATACTACACAGCCCTTTCATCGGGATGTCAGGTAGTTTATGCTGAAAGCATTGAAGCAGTGGCTCAGAATATGATTGAGGTAAAACCAACTATTATTACTACGGTGCCGAGGTTATTTGAAAGAATTTATAGTAAGATAAAGAAAAACATTGAGAGCCAGTCAGAGAAAAAACAGCAGATTTTTAACTGGGCGCTGGAGACAGGGCGGGAATATGTTACTGCAAAAAAATCCGATAAACTTACACTGACACTGTCATTGAAACATAAAGCAGCTGAAAAGCTGGTGTTAAATAAAATCAAGGAAAAGACTGGTGGCAAATTAAGATTCTTTGTCTCCGGCGGTGCAGCATTACCGCGTGAACTCGGGGAGTTTTTTGAAGCTATTGGAATTAAAATACTTGAAGGTTACGGACTTACCGAATCATCCCCGGTAATTGCCTGTAACAGGATTGATGATTATAAATTCGGCAGCGTTGGTAAACCCTTTCCTGGTGTAGAGGTAAAAATAGCTCCTGACGGGGAGATTCTTGCCCGCGGGCCGAATATTATGTCGGGATATTATAAAAACAAGAAAGAAACTGAAGCTGTGCTCAAGGATGGATGGCTGCATACAGGCGATATAGGCGTTTTTGATGCAGAGGGATTTCTTGTCATTACAGACAGAAAGAAACATTTATTCAAAACTTCTGCCGGAAAATATATTGCACCCACTCCAATTGAAAACCTGTTCCTGGGAAGCAAGTATATAGACCAGTTTGTGCTGATCGGTGACAGAAGAATGTTCCTCAGCGCACTGATCGTTCCTGACTTTGATGCAATCAGGGAGTATGCAGACTCGCATGGAATCGAGTATCAGACAGATGACGACCTGACAAACAGCAAGGAAATATACAACCTGATTGAAACTGATCTTGAGAGATTTCAGAAGCAGCTGGCTAATTATGAAAGGGTTAGAAAATTTGTTTTGCTAGACAAACCTTTTAGTCTGGAATCCGGTGAAGTTACACCAACTCTGAAATTAAAGCGCAAAATAATTGAAGAGAGGTATGGTAATTTGATAGAAGAGATGTATTCGAGTCTGGAGAAATGAACCTCATCTGACCTTTAAACAGAACGCTCAGTCTTTATGGGACTGAGCGTTTTTTATTCAAATATAACTGTAAAAACTGACCCGCAATTTTTCCTGCTTTTAACCCTGATCGTGGCATTATTAAGTTCAGCATAGTTGGCAACGAGAGCCAGCCCTAATCCATTGCCGTCAAATTTCCTTGTATAACCCGTCTCTTCCTGTGAGAAGGGAGTAAACAGGAATGGGAGATATTCATCTGATATTCCGATCCCGGTATCCTGAACGTCCACACAGATCCTGTTATGTATATCTCTGAAAATTATAACCTCCACCTTGCCTTTCTGAGTAAACTTTATGGCGTTCTCAATAAGGTTTACGAATATCTGTGTTATTGTATAGCTGTCGCCTGTTATGATGGGATTTCTGATGCTATTCTCCAGGCTGAACTGAAGATTTTTTGTCTTTGCAATTGAATGAAAATCAAATATAACGTTATCAAGAATATCTTTCTCCAGATCAATTTCAGCCGGAAATATCTTCAGGTTGCCGCTTTGAATCTGCGACATATCCAGTATAAGGTCAATCGTTCTGATTAGTCTCCGGGCCCCGTTGTCTATTATTTTAAAACTGGACCTGAGTTCTTCCGGTATTGTATTTCCAAGTTCATCTCTAAGCAGGGAAACAAAGCTGAGGATAGTGTTCACTGGGGTTCTGATCTCATGCGATACCTGAGCGAGAAACTCGGTCTTTAGTTTTTCGGACCTTTCGGCTTCTTCCTTAGCCTTCCGCATCTCTTCTTCGGATAGTTTTCTTTGTGTTATATCTTCTTTAACGCCGACAAAATGGGTGATCTTTCCTTCTTCGTTTACCACTGGAGAGATAGAAGCCAGCTCCCAGTAAATTTCCCCGTTCTTTTTCTTATTCTGAAATTCTCCATGCCATTCACGTCCTGATTTAATGGTATTCCAGAGGGTTCTGTATTCCTCGGCAGATTTATTACCTGAACTAAGTATGCCAGGTTTTTTGCCGACAACATCCTCAAGCGCGTAACCGGTAACAGAAGTGAACTTGGGATTAACGTATTCAATAATGCCTTCGTTATTTGTTATCACTATAAGGCTGGAGCTCTGGTTCACTGCACGTGATAGCTTTCGGAGCTCTTCACCGGATTGCCTTCTAAGTGTAATGTCACGAAGTACAATTACGCCATAGAGCCGGTTATTGAGTTCTTCAACATCAATTGTCAGCTCAAACGACAGTTCGGTTTGATCGCGTTTAAACGGCAGGAAAGATTTTTTACAGTGGAATTTTTTATTCAGAGCTATCGAATGAACTGACTTCCGTACTTCTTCAATAACTACAGACGAAGGCAGCTCATATATGGATTTTGAAAGGACGTTGTTATATTTGAACCCGAGGAGTCTGCAGAAAGAATCATTAATGTCTATGATGTTTCCTTCGGGAAATTCAATCAATGCAATTGCATCGTGGGTATAATTAAATAATAGCTGATATCTCTCCAGCCTGGTAAGTCCCTGTGAGCCTTTATGTGAATTTTCATTCTGATTCAGGTCGCCGTTGTCCATTCTTTTGGTCTGGGCAGTATCAGTATTCAAATATTCTTCGGAATTTTTCATAAGTTTCACTTTTAGCAAGTCCGCAGAAAAATAATAAAACTTCTACTTCTTGCATTTCCTTTTAAAAATATGGATAATTCACCCTCAATAATTGCAGCAAAGATAAAGGCAGCAATTAATAATTGCAATCCTTTTATTTGTGGCTAAAAAAAGCATGCTTTGGAACAAAAATCCAGTGGCAATGATCCCCAATATAGCTTCATATCTGAGGAGCAGGAAGGGTTTGTTAAATAGTATTAGATTCCCTGAAAATAACTGTAAAAGATGAACCTTTGCCTTTTTCGCTCTGGACCCTGATTTCGGCGTTGTTCATTTCTGCGTATTTTTTTATGAGAGCCAGGCCAAGGCCGTTACCTTCAAATTTCCTGGTATAGCCGGTCTCCTCCTGTGAGAAAAAAGTAAAAAGAAAGGGAATATACTGTTTTGAAATTCCAATACCGGTATCCTTAACATCAACACAAATTTCATCTTTCTCGTTATTGTACAGTAAAACCTCTATTTTACCTCCGGGTGTATACTTAATTGCGTTATCTATAAGGTTTGTAAATATCTGTGTAACAGTGTATTGGTCAATAATAACCTGATCGTGTCTGCATATATTCACATATGTAAATTCAAGTTTTCTTTCTCTGGCAAGCGAATGAAATTCAAGCATGACATTCTCAATTATATCGCGGCCTAAGTTAGTGTTGACGGAGTTCAATTCATAGTTGCCGGTTTGAACCTGGGACATATTAAGGATCAGATCGATTGTTCTTATCAGTCTCCGGCCCCCGTTATCTATAATTTTGAAGCTGGATTTCAGGTCATCCGAAATTTTATCTTCCAGCTCTTCTTTCAGCAGAGAAGTAAAGCTTAGGATTGAATTCAATGGCGTTCTGATCTCGTGCGACATTTGGGCGAGGAATTCAGATTTCAGTCTGTCAGATTTTTCGGCTGCTTCTTTGGCTTTTATCAGTTCTTCCTCTGCCTGTTTCCTGATGGTACTGTCTTCCTTTACCGCAAGAAAATGGGTGATTTTACCCTCATCATTGACTATAGGAGAAATGGTTTCTGATTCCCAGTAAAGTTCATTGTTCTTCTTCTTATTGTGAAATTCACCACGCCATTGTTCTCCTGCAGTAATCTTCTGCCACATCTCCTGGTATTCCTCCGGCTTTGTTTCTCCTGATTTTAACAACCTCGGATTCTGGCCTATTATCTCCTCAAGGCAGTATCCGGTTATTTCGGTGAATTTCGGATTGACATATTCAATTATTCCATTGGTATCGGTTATCATGATCGAGTTAGGGCTCTGACTTACTGCCATGGAAAGCTTGCGAAGCTGGTCCTCGGCCTGTTTTCTTTCAGTTATATCCATAAAAACAGCAAAAGATCCGTAAACTTTACCTTCTTTTTTAATAAAAGGGCTGATTCTTACGAAGATTTGCCTGTTACAGCCATCAGGACGGATAATTTCGATCTCAAAACTGACTTTTTTCCCTTTCTTATGTCTTTTATTGTATTCCTGCAGTGTCTCAAGCTTCTCCAGAACGACAAAATCATTCATTGATCGGTTAAGGAGCCCACCCGGATTAACACCGAAAATATTTTCAGCTGCAGAATTTGAATAGGTAAATTTTTCATTAAGGTCTATTATTACCACACCTTCAGATTGATTTTCAATCAGGGTACGGTAGCGTTCTTCGCTATCACGTATTGCATTTTCAATCTTCTTGCGCTGTGATATATCAATAATAAACCCCCTTAGCCCCACAGGTTTATCGTTCTGAATTATTGGATTCGAATGAATAATTGCGGGGAATGTAGTACCGTCTTTCCTTAAAACAGTATATTCAGTACTGATTTTTATCCCTGCCAAAACCTTGGCAATATTTGATCTGCCTCTTTCCCTGTCAGCAGGTATGAGGGTCTGCATTACATTTATCCCGTTTTCAAACTCTTCTTTGGTATATCCAAAGCAACTAAATGCATTACTATTTGTAAAGGTCAGTCTGCCGTTCAGGTCCATTTCAAATACTGTTTCAGGCAGCAGGTCTGCCAGTTCCCTGAATCTTTTTTCGCTATGTTTGAGGGCCGACTCAAACTGTTTGCGTTCAGTAACGTCCTTATGTGTCCCGGTCATTCTTAAGGCTTTCCCTTCAGAGTCCCTTTCTGATACCTTCCCTTGTGTAAGAAAGTATTTGAATGTGCCGGATTTTGTGGAAATGCGGTATTCTGCTGAAAACAGGACTGTTTTTCCCTTAAGATGCAGATTCAGTTCATCCAGCACCCCAGGCAGATCTTCTGAATGTATCAGATTTTGCCAGGACCTTACATTACCCGGAATATCGGTATCACTATACCCCAGAATTTCGAAGCACCTGGGGCTGAAATATACATTTCCGGTGGAGATATTCCAGTCCCAGAAGCCATCATCTGATCCCTGAAGTGCCAGTTTCAGCCTTTCCTCGCTTAATCTTAATTCTGCTTCAATTTTTTTCCTTTTCCTGAAACTGATGAGAATTATTACAATTACTGCCGCAATAAATGTGCTCCACCCAAACATGACCTGAATATATGTATCTGGTATATTAAAAGAAAACAGTGGTTTTATGAAACCTGGAGCATTTTCACGTGGTATAATAATGCCAAAAGCTTCTGCATTCGCTTTCGCGAAAAAGTCATTCCTGAAATGCCTGATAGTCTGCATCGAGGGATTAAAATCTGAGGATTTCAGCACAAAGGATTTAATGAAGCGCGTACCCGGAACAGCCGGGAAAATATTTGCCTGAAGCAGCAGCAGGGCAGCAGGAATGAGCAGGGGTTTTATTATATTTCTGAATCTATAAGGCTTATTTATTATAGTCATTTGTTCTTGAGTGCAATTCTATCAGTTATTGGATTACCTGGCAAAGGAGTTGTCTCAAAAGAGTAAAAAAACCTTTTGAAGCAAGTCACAACACGTTATTCCGGAACAATAACGCTCCGGTATTCTCCCGGTTGGAGCAGGTGTTAAAACAATAGGCTGTGGATTAAATAATCGGGTCTTGGAATATGCAGTTAAAAGTCGGGCGAAAACATTTAGTCAACTTTATCTATACATGTGAATCTGAGTCAGACCATCGCCGGCGTGCAATTTCAGTATTTAATCTATATTAAGCAAGAATAAAATCCACTGAAGACCTTAAAAATCATAAAAACAGATAAAATCAGTTGCTGTTTCGGGTTTTTGTAAGTATAATTAGCAAAATATGGATGCGGGTTATATGGGAACTTTATAGTTCAAATTCTAATTTTTCAATAAAAATTACGTATATTTGAAATTGTTAAATAAACAATGGGATACAAAATTGGGTAAAGAAAAAATAATAGTTACTTCTGCTTTGCCGTATGCAAACGGACCTATTCATCTGGGGCATTTGAGCGGAGCATATCTGCCAGCTGATATTTATGTCCGATACAAGAGATTAAATGGTTCAGATATTTTATATATATGCGGGTCTGATGAGCATGGAGTACCTATTACTATAACTGCTGATAAAGAGAATGTCAAGCCACAGGTAATAATTGACCGTTACCATAACATAAATAAAGACGCCTTTGAAAAATTCGGGATGAGCTTTGATATCTACTCCCGTACAAGCTTACCTATTCATCATGAGACTTCCAGGGAGTTTTTCCTTAACTTTTATAATCAGGGGATATTAAAAGAAAAGAAATCGCTGCAGTTTTATGATGAAAAAGCAAAAATGTTTCTGCCCGACAGGTATGTTGAAGGTACTTGTCCTAACTGCGGCAATGAGCAGGCCAGAAGTGATGAATGTGAGAATTGCGGAGCATTGTATGACCCTTCAGAATTAAAGAATCCTAAGAGCAAAATTACTGGAGAAACACCGGTATTAAAAGAGACTTCTCATTTTTATTTCCCGCTGGGGAAATACCAGAAACGGCTTGAAGAATACATTGAAAAGATGAATAAGGCATACGGCTGGAAAGATAATGTTCTGCAGTACTGCAAAGGTTGGTTTAAGGACGGCCTGCAGGACAGAGCAGTTACGCGTGACCTGGACTGGGGTGTACAGGTTCCTCTGGACTCCGCTCAGGGAAAGGTCCTTTATGTTTGGTTTGAGGCAGTACTGGGGTATATTTCTGCAACAAAGGAACTCTCTGAAAAACTCGGTGATAAGGAGCTCTGGAAGAAGTACTGGCAGAACCCTGACACCAAATACGTTGCTTTTATTGGTAAAGACAACATTGTATTCCATACGATTGTATTTCCTGCAATGCTGATGGCCTGGAATGACGGAAATGAAAGTCAGTACATACTTCCGCAAAATGTTCCGGCAAATGAATTCCTGAATTTTGAAGGCAAAAAATTCTCCAAAAGCAGGAACTGGGGAATAGACGTCATTGATTTTCTTAAGCTTTTTCCCGCTGATCCGCTGCGTTATACTCTGGCCGCAAATTTACCCGAAAGCAGGGATACGGATTTCTACTGGAAAGAATTCCAGCTTAGAAACAACAGCGAACTGGCCGATATACTCGGTAATTTCGTTAACAGAACCTTTACCTTTGCGTTTAAGCATTTTGAGGGAAAGGTACCACAAAGAACTTCTCTGCAGCCTATAGATGAAGAAATGCTCAGGCTTATTGCTTCATATCCTGAGAAGATTTCCGGATACTTTGAACAATATAAGATCAAAGATGGTGTAAATGAAATAATGAATTTAGCCAGGGCTGGTAATAAATATTTCAATGATTCCGAGCCTTGGAAAACCATTAAGAGCAATAAAGAATATAGTGCTGCCACAATTAATATATGTTTGCAGACCATTTTTACTCTTGCAGAACTTATTTATCCTGTAATTCCATTCTCGGCAGAGAAGATATTCCATATGCTTAATGCCTCTCCTGTTGAGTGGAATAAAAGCGGACAGGAAAATCTGCTGCCCGGTCACCAGCTAAACCAGGCGGAAATTCTCTTTCCCAAGATTGAAGATAAGGTAATTGAGGAACTGACTGAAAAACTGGGCAGGAGTGAAACCGCCGTTCAGAGTGTCGAGAAATTTGAGGAAATCACTATTGATGACTTCATGAAAATCCAGCTGAGAACGGCGCAGATCACTGCTGCTGCAAGAGTACCCAAAAGTGAAAAATTGTTGAAACTTAACGTGGATCTGGGCTTTGAAAAGAGGCAGGTAGTTGCCGGCATCGGAAAGAGCTTTGAACCAGAAGAACTGGTTGGAAAAAAGATTGTGATGGTTGCAAATCTTAAGCCTGCCAAGCTGATGGGACTCGAGTCTCAGGGAATGATTCTGGCTCTGGATAATGGTGACGGGAAATTAAGCCTGCTGCAGGTTGATGACTCTGTTAAGCCTGGAACAAGGGCTAAATAAGGATATGACAATCCCAAATTCCCTTGCATTTATGTATTGCTTTAGGTAAAATAGCGCGTAAAATTATTAATTAGTGGAGGTTAAATCAAATGCGAATTCGGATCTTATCCGTACTGTTGGTTATGCTTTCAGTTATTCTGGCTTCCTGTTCTCCGGAACACTCCAAGATGGTAATTGCGGAATACGGAAATGAAAAAGTAACATTGGGTGAATTTGAAAATGTTTATGTTAAAAATGCTGGCAGTCTTGAAGCAGCCCGGAAGGATTCACTTTCGAAGCTGAAAAATTTTCTGGATTTGTATGTTAACTTTAAGTTAAAACTTAGGGATGCATCCATTAGAGGTTTTGACAGCAATCCCGCCTTACAGGCCGAATTAACGGATTATAAGGAAAAAGTCGGAGTTTCTTATTTAATTGAAAAAGAAATGGTGGAACCTGCCATAAAAGAACTCTATGATAAAAGGAAATTTGAGCTCAGGCTCAGCCATCTGATGATACGTCCTGACTCGATGTCTGACGCACAGGCTAAAGAACTGGGTCTTTCACTCCTGGAGAGGATCAAGAAAGGTGAAAGTTTTGAGACTCTGGTCAAGCAGTATTCGTCTGATGTTTATTCGAAGGACAATGGCGGCGATATTTATTATATAACTGCCGGGACAATAATTCCTGAATTTGAGGATGCGGCTTATAATACTGAGGTTGGAAAGGTTTGTCCTGAACTGGTAAAAACACGTTATGGATACCATATTATAAAAGTTACTGATAAGCGCGAGCGGATACCTCAGCTAAGGGCCAGCCATATTTTAATAGATTTTATTAATGATAAGGGTCAGCCTGATACTGCTGCTGCACTTGCTAAAATACAGGACATTAAGGCACAACTGCAGAATGGAGCTGACTTTACGCAGCTTGCGGTAAAATATTCTGAGGATCCCGGTTCGAAAGAAAATGGTGGTGACCTGGGCTACTTTGAAAGAAGAATGATGGTTAAGGAATTTGAAGAAGCCGCCTTTAATATGAAAGTTGGGCAGGTTTCAGATATTATCAAGACCAACTATGGATTTCATCTCTTAAAGGTAACGGACATTAAACCTTATCCATCGTTTGAGGAAGAAAAAGAGAATCTTAAAAAACTCTACAAGAGAGCCAGATACGACACAGACTATGCTAAGCTTGTAAAGAAATACGAGGATGAGTATAAGTTTACAACCAACAAGGGCATCGTCGATTATATAGCTAAAAACAATGACAGCATCAGAGTTGGCGGACAGTACTGGGAATGCAAATGGCGAAATGCCGTTAAGGACTCAGTGATTTATTCAATAGCCGGAGAAAGCGTACCGGTGGATTCCTTCTTCAAGGTACTTGAAGTAAATGGCGAGTTCGTAAACAGGAAGATTGACCAGAATCTGCTTACTAGCGCAATAAACAAGGAAGCAGAAAATAAGGCATTAAAAAATGCGGCCCTGGCTCTGGATAAGAGAGATCCCCAGTTTGCATCTTTAATGGATGATTATAAAAATGGTATCTATATCTTCAAACTTCAGGATGACGAGATCTGGAGTAAGATACAGCTGGATAGCGCCAGGTTGTATAATTACTATGAGCAGACAAAATCCCAATATGTATGGCCCGACAGGGTAAACTTCTCTGAGATTTATTCAGCCAATGATTCACTTATAAACCACTATTATGATTTGCTGCAAAAGGGTGCTAACTTTGATACGCTTGCTGTTAAGCACAGCGAAAGATCTGCCCCTAATGGTAAACCCGGGGAATATGGATTTACTGATCCGGCTAGTAATCCCCTGGCTAAAGAAGCCGATAAGCTCCAGACTCCGGGCAGTTACTCAAAGCCCTTTAAGAACGGTACAGGTTATTCAATCGTAAGATTGATCTCAAGGGATCCATCACACGGAAAGAGCTTTGAGGAGGCAAAAGCCGAAGTTTCAGCACAATATCAGGATCATGAAAGCAAAAGGCTGGAATCTGAATACATTACAAACCTGAGGAACAGGTACAAACCCGTTGTATTTAACGAAGAACTTGAAAAAGCTTTTAAATCAAATTAACCTTAAGACAGTTTTTGTTCTGAGTGCCGCAGTTGTATTGAACAGCTGCGGCAAGGAACGGCCTCAAAAGGATTTTATTGCACGGGTTGACAAGAGCTACCTGACTGCTAAAGAACTTTCTGCCGATCTGGATACTAGCAGGCTTGAAACAAGCCGTAAAAACGAATATATAAGAAATTGGATCGAAACTGAACTGCTTTACAGGGAAGCTGCCAAAGAGGACATATTAGATTCCGATGAATACCTGAAAACCCTTGAAAAATCCAAAAAAGAGCTGGCCAAAGCCCTGCTCATTGGTAAAATACTGGATGATAACAAGCCGGAATTCAAACCTGAAGAGCTTGAAGAATACTATAACCTGCATAAAGACGAGTTCAGACTTTTCCACGATTCATATCTGTTTAATTCCGCTTCTTTTAACGACGAGGATAAAGCGGTACTTTTCAGGTCAACGCTGATTGAGACAGACTGGACAAAAGCCATAAACGCTTTTCGTGGTGATTCCTCAACAGTTCAGGAAAAGCAGGGTGTTTTCCTGAATGATTATAAGGTCCAGCCGAATAAACTGCTGCTGGCACTTCAGGGCTTAATGCCTGGCGAAATAAGTATAGTAATAAATACGGAACCTTCCAGGTTCACGGTGGTACAATTAATTAAAAAATACTCAAAAGATGAAATTCCGGAGTTCGAAGTTGCAAAACAGAAGGCTGAAGAGAGATTTTTGATTGAAATGAGACAAAAGATAATCCGGGATTATATAAAAAACCTGTATTCAAAATACCAAGTTGAAATAAAAGCAAGGAAATAGATGAAAAAGTTTCTGTTTTTTGTTATACTATTAATTACTTCCTCACTGCAAGCACAGGAAGTGCTGGATAAAGTAGTTGCAGTTGTTGATAATGAAATAATTATGAAGAGCGAACTTGACTTCCAGACCAGTCAATATGCGGCTCAGCACAACTTAAACGCCTCGGATCCGGTTCTGAAAAAGCAAATTTTAAACTCAATAATAAATGAGAAGCTGCTTTATGCACAGGCCCAGCTGGATTCAGTTGCAGTTACAGATGAGGATGTCAATAATCGTGTTGATTATCAGATGAAACAGTTCACCCAGCAGTTCGGCTCAAAAGAAAAAGTTGAGCAGGCATATGGAATGAACATAGAAAAGATTAAGAGGGTTCTAAGGGAGAATACCCGCAAGGGACTGATGACCCAGACTCTGCTTCAGAAGAAGTTCGGACAGGTTGAATCATCCAGAAGGGAAGTTGAAGAATTTTTTGCTGTATACAAGGATTCACTGGGGCTGATCCCTGAAAAATATACGATTGCTCATATTTTCAAAAATCCCAAGGCTAGTGAACAGGTCAAGGAGAAATCCAGACAGTTTGCGCAGTCATTGCTGGATTCCCTAAAGGCCGGGGCGGATTTTGCTGAACTTGCTAAGAAGTATTCGGATGATCCCGGCACAGCTTCCCAGGGAGGTGACCTTGGTTTTGCCAAAAGAGGCGGACTTGTACCTGAATATGAATCTGTTGCATTTTCACTTGAAGACGGACAGCTTTCCGGTGTGGTTGAATCACCGTTTGGTTATCATATTATTCAGCTTATTGAAAAAAGGGGTGAATCGGTTCATACCAGACATATACTTATTAAAGTGAAAACTGATGAAAATGCCGACCTTAAGACGATTGAGTTCTTAAGTGATCTGCGCGATAGTGTTGTAAGAGGATTCGGTAAATTTGAAGATTATGCAAAAAAATACAGTGACGACAAGGAAACTGCAAAATTCGGCGGAGCACTGGGAAGTCCTGAAGCGGGACAGATGGATAAAAGTCTTCTTGATGTAGTTGGTAAGATGAAAGAGGGTGATATCAGCTATCCAAAGAGGATGGAACTGGGACAGGGAATCTATGGATATCATATTGTTTACCTGATTAAAAAAATTCCTGAGCATAAACCTAATATAGACCAGGACTATGCTGAGATAAAGCAGGTGGCTGATTATACAAAACAGGATAAACTGAAAGCAAAATGGCTGGATGAGCTAAGAGAGAAAATTTACTGGGACGTCAGGATCTAGGCGGATAAAATATTCACAACCTAAAGAAAAGACAGGAAGAATTTTGAAATCAGAAATAGCGGCCTCTGATGACATTCAGCTGGTAGAAAAGCTGAACGAATCAATCAGCAGTATAAAAAAGGAAATCAATAAGGTAATAATCGGTCAGGATGATATTATTGATAACCTGCTGGTCTCACTGCTTTCCCGCGGACATTGCTTACTGGTGGGTGTTCCGGGTCTTGCAAAAACCTTACTTATAAAAACTCTGGCAGAGGTTCTGCACCTGAAATTCAACCGGATACAGTTTACCCCTGATCTTATGCCGAGTGACATCACGGGAACGGAGATTATTGAGGAGGATCCTGTTAATAAGAAAAGAACTTTCAGGTTCATTGAAGGCCCCGTATTCTCCAACATTATTCTTGCAGATGAGATTAACAGAACACCTCCCAAGACCCAGGCCGCATTGCTTGAGGCAATGCAAGAACACAGGGTAACAGCTGCAGGTGTTACTTATACCTTGTCAGAGCCATTTTTTGTGCTGGCCACACAAAATCCGATTGAACAGGAGGGGACTTATCCATTACCTGAGGCTCAGCTCGATAGATTCATGTTCAACCTGTGGCTGGATTACCCATCTTATGCTGAAGAGATAGAGATTGTAAAGTCGACTACAAGCCAATATCAGGCAGAACTAAAAAAGGTTGTTTCAGCAGGTGAACTAATACAGTACCAGGACCTGATCAGAAGGGTTCCGGTTGCTGATAATGTGATTGAGTATTCAGTTAAGCTGGTAAACAAGACCCGTCCGAAATATAATGATGCACAGAAATTTATTAAAGACTGGGTGAACTGGGGTGCGGGTCCGCGTGCTTCCCAGTATTTGATACTGGCTGCTAAGACCAAGGCCGTTATGGAAGGAAGATTCACACCCAATATAGATGACGTAAGAAAATCGGTTATACCTGTTTTAAGGCACCGGTTAATTGCAAACTTCAATGCTGAGGCTGAGGGAATTACTTCAGTCGATATTATTAAGAAGCTTATGGAGACGTTGTAGTAAAGATTCTGACAGACAAAAATAAAGCCCGCAAAAAATGCGGGCTTTATTTTTATGTTCTTATAATTCTGTAATTTTTATATGCATTATAAATTTCTTTAGCTGCGGTCCTTATTACAGTGGCCGTAGGTACGGCCAGCAGCATCCCCAGAACTCCCATTACCTGGCTTCCAGCAATGATAAGTACTATAATAATTATAGGGTGCATATCAACACTTTTCGAGAAGACGTTAGGCTGGATCAGGCCATTATCCATTGCGTATACACCCAGGAACATGAGTACAATTTTAGGCAGCATCGAGAAGTTTCCGAACTGTGCAATTGATATAATAATTGCAGGTACACCCCCAATGATTGGCCCGAAATAGGGGATCAGGTGTCCTACCCCGGCAATAATTCCTATGGGTATTGCATTATTTATCCCCAGCAGAGTTAAACCCAGTCCGCTCAGAAATCCCACCATGAATGCATCAAATATCCAGCCCCTTACGAATCTGCCAAGCTGAATGCTTATCTGTCTGATAACAGTATATGACCTTTCGAAATACTTATTGGGCATTATATTTACTATGCCCTTTATTATGATTTTATGATCCTTCAAAATAAAAAAAGTCATAAAAGGTACGATTACCAGAATAGCAATTATAGATAGGAGGCTGGAAAGAAAATAGGTAAGACTGTTAAGCATGTCCATAAATATGGTTGTGAACAGACTTTCAATTCTGCCATAAATCGTACCCGTGGTAATAAATGGAATATACCTTGTGGCGCTCCTGTCAAAATTTATCAAAAATTGTTTCAGATTTGCGTGCCGGACGGAATCAGTAAGTGTGTTCATCTGGTCCGTTATCTTAGGGATCAGGAAGGTCAGACCCAGCGTCAGCAGTAAACATCCCAGAATAATGATACAGAAAATTGCCCAGGATCTGCTCATGCCCCTGTTTTCAAGCGCACAAACAAAGGGATTAAAAATAAAGGTCAATAGTACAGAAATAGCCAGCATTATGATAATATCGATAAAAACGTAGCAAAGATATAAGGCGGCAGCTGTTATGAATGTTATCAGAAGGATCTTTCTGGCTTTATTTAAAGTGGAGTCGGAAATGCTCATTTTGAAGCTTCTACTTTAATTCTTGAATAGAATTACCTTAATAAATTAAGATACAAAAAAAAATCCGGAAAAGGTAATTCTCATTCTTACAACGTTTTTTGAAAGAAAATGCCTTGGCCGGGTCTCATGGATCGAAAAATTTTGTATATTTGATATATATTTTCACAATAATATTTATGGATTTCAAGATGGCAGAAATTGAACTATTACAACAAATCAGAGAAAAGGCATCTAAACGGAAGAAGACAATTGTCCTTCCCGAATCGCACGATGAAAGAGTATTGAAAGCAGCAGAAATTTTAGTTAAGGAAGACATAGCCAGCGTAATTACCCTGGGAAATGAGGAAAAGATAAGGGAAGATGCAAAGAAATTGGGTGTAAATCTGCAGGGTGTAAGGATCATTGACCCTGAAAAATCAGAAAAGCTGAGTGATTTTGCTAACATCTTCTACAATATGCGCAAGCAGAGAGGGAAGGAGATTCCAATTGAAAAAGCCCGCGACACTATAAAAAGGGATATTTTCTTTGGGGCAATGATGGTTAAGGAAGGATTGGCAGATGGATCGGTTTCAGGTTCAACAGCCACGACAGCAGATGTTATGAGAGCTTCCATACAGGTAGTAGGGATGCCCCAGGGAATTTCTATAGTATCCAGCTTCTTTCTGATGGTTTTCCCGGAAAAGGTATACAGCTTTGCTGACTGTGCAGTAAATCCGAATCCCGACGCCAGACAGCTGGCTGATATAGCCATTTCTACTGCTGAAAATCACAGGAAACTTACTGGTGAAGAACCATACGTGGCAATGTTGTCATTTTCTACCAAGGGAAGTGCGGATCATGAACTGGTGGACAAGGTTAAGGAAGCTACCAGACTGGCTCAGGAAAGGCGCCCGGACCTGAATATCGATGGTGAACTTCAGTTTGATGCTGCAATTGTTGATTCAATCGGAAGGAAAAAAGCCCCTGAAAGCAAAGTAGCCGGAAGGGCTAACGTACTGGTATTCCCTGATCTGCAGGCTGGAAATATTGGCTATAAAATTGCACAGCGTTTAGGCGGTGCTGAAGCAATAGGGCCGATCAGCCAGGGATTGCAGAAGCCATTTTTTGATTTAAGCCGCGGTTGCAGTGCTGATGATATTGTTAATACGGCTGCAATTGCCATTCTGATGGCCTGATTACAGGTTAATATAATAAGAGGCGCCTCTTTACGGGCGCCTCTTTTATTTTAAAGTATTCTAATGAATTTCTATTTCTACCTGCTCTTTGAATTTGGGTGGTCTTTCATAGACTACTGTCAGGTCCTTGTAATACCCCGCCACTTCATAGGGAACCTGATCCCAGGTGAAGCGCCACGTCCAGTTGCCTCCCAATCTTCCCGGATAATTCATTCTTGCCTCACTTCCCAGGTTCAGAATATCCTGCATCGGTATGACAACCATATCGGAGGCAGAAGCGTAGGCAGTTTTTATCAGTGCATGTGTGATAAAGTCCACGTCCCCGTAATAATTGATATATTTCTGAGTGAATTCATAAATATCATTACTCTTATCGTTTTTGGCCTTCTCAAAGAAACCCCTTGTGGTGTCGTTATCGTGCGATCCTGTATGAACCACGCAATTCTTGACTATATTGTGGGGAAGGAATCTGCTTTCCTGGTCCGTCCCGAAGGCGAACTGGAGTATTTTAATTCCAGGAAAATTGAATGTGTCCCTCAGTTTTTCCACTGATTTTGTGATTACCCCCAGGTCCTCGGCAATAATCGGCAGTTCTCCCAGGTATTTATTGATTGTCTTAAAGAACTTTGCCCCGGGTCCCTTACGCCATTTACCCGTTTGTGCCGTAAGAGCATCTCCCGGTATTTCCCAGTAGGCATCAAATCCCCTGAAGTGATCAATTCTTATTACGTCTACCAGCTCAAGCAGATTGGAAAATCTTTTTCTCCACCATTCATAGTCATCCTTTTCCATTTCATCCCATTTGTAAAGAGGATTACCCCAAAGCTGGCCTGTCTCACTGAAATAATCAGGCGGTACACCGGCTACCGTAACCAGTTTGCCTTTCTTGTCAACCGTGAAGAGGTCCTTATTAGCCCACAGGTCAACGCTGTCATAGGCGATAAAAATGGGCAGGTCACCTATAATCTTGATTTCTCTTTCATGAGCGTAATCTCTGAGTGCTTTCCATTGCTTAAAGAAAATAAACTGAATAAACTTATAGAATTTAATTTCATCTTCCAGCCTTGCAGTCCATTCCTTTATTGCGGCTCTTTTTCTGAATGAGATATCTTCGGGCCATTCTGACCAGACCCTTCCCTTGTGATAATCCTTTACTGCCATGAAAAGGGCGTAATCATTCAGCCAGTTTTTGTGAGTTTTACCGAAAATATCGAATTCCTTAGTGAGTGCCACCCCGGAAATCTTCTTGAAATTCCGGTAAGCCTTCCTTAAAAGACCGTATTTATATCCGATTACGGTCCCAAAGTCAATATGGCGGGGGTTGAATTCAGGAACATCTTCAAGATCTTTGCCATGGAGAAGGTTATCCTGGACTAAGAGATCGGGACTGACTAATAGCGGGTTACCGGCGAAGGCCGAGAAGGTCTGATAAGGTGAATCCCCATAACCCGTAGGACCCAGCGGGAAGACCTGCCAAAGCTTTTGCCCGGCAGCTTCCAGGAAGTTGATAAAGTTATAAGCTTCAAATCCCAAATCTCCGATTCCGAATCTTCCGGGCAGAGAGGTAGGGTGGAGAAGGATTCCGGCAGAGCGTTCCATCATTTTCTATCCTCTTAAGTTATAAAAATTGATATAGAATTTAACATTATTATTAACAAAATTACATGGTGACAGAGTTAAGATATTCAAGCTATATAAGAAATTATTTAAATAGCAATTGCTGAGAGAAAAATAAAAATTTTAAAAAGATTTTTGAATAATAAAAAAATTATTATTTTATCGGCAGTCATTAGCAACACCTCCCAAGTCTAATGCATATTTAATTTGCCTAGTTATTTACATGAGATTGCATTCTTAAGGTTTCCTTACAAGAAGAAATTCTTTCTTTCTCAATGTTGTTTCTTTTATGAAAAATATGAATCTTATTATAAGATCTACTTACCTTGGAAGATATTAGCTATCCTGCATAGGGATAACTTTATATAAACAAAAATTTTTGGAGTTTTCAATGATAATTAATAGAGTATTTACAAAGCAGGGAGAAGACCCTCTGGCTTCGATTGAGTTTGTCAAGCGAACCTCAGAGATAAAGAACCCCGATGGTTCCATCGTCTTCCGGATGGAGGATGTGGTTGTACCTGCGGGGTGGTCACAGGTAGCTACAGATATTATAGCTCAAAAATATTTCCGAAAGGCCGGGGTTCCCAAGCTGCTGGTGAAAGCTGACGAAAAAGGGGTGCCAAAGTGGCTGCGGCCTTCGGTAGCTGACAATGAGAAATTAAAGCAGCTGCCGGATAAGGAAAAATATACCTCTGAATCCGATTCGCGTCAGGTTTTCTCAAGACTTGCCGGCTGTTGGACATATTGGGGGTGGAAGGCCGGTTATTTTAATACCGAAGATGATGCAAAAGTATTTTACGATGAAATACTCTATATGCTGGCTGCACAGATTGCTGCTCCCAATAGTCCCCAGTGGTTCAATACAGGACTGCATTGGGCGTATGGCATTACGGGACCCTCCCAGGGGCACTTTTATGTCGATTATAAGACAGGCGAACTTACTACCTCTTCGGATGCTTATACCCATCCTCAGCCGCATGCCTGCTTCATCCAATCGGTAAATGATGATCTGGTAAATGAAGGTGGGATTATGGATCTCTGGGTTCGTGAAGCCAGATTATTCAAATATGGTTCAGGCACCGGTTCAAATTTCTCGGAAATCAGGGGTGTTAATGAACCCTTGAGCGGCGGCGGAAGATCATCAGGACTGATGTCATTTTTGAGAATTGGTGACCGTTCTGCGGGTGCAATTAAATCGGGCGGTACTACGCGCAGAGCCGCAAAGATGGTGACCCTCGATATGGACCACCCGGATATTGAGGAATATATTAACTGGAAAGTTATTGAGGAACAGAAAGTTGCCTCCCTGGTTACCGGATCCAAGTTGTGCAATTATCACCTGAACAGGATTATAAGGGCCTGTTACGAAGAACATCCCGAAAACGACAGATTCAATAAAAAGCTGAATCAGAAATTAAAAATTGCCGTATTGGAAGCCCGCAAGGCCCTGATACCTGATAATTATATTGAAAGAGTAATCCAGCTTGCCAAGCTCGGATTTACTTCAATAGAGTTCCCGATTTATGATACTGACTGGAATTCCGAAGCTTACGCAACAGTATCTGGCCAGAATTCGAATAATTCCATCCGCGTTACGAATCAGTTTATGCGTGCCGTCATTACTGACGGAAACTGGGAGCTTTACTGGCGTACAGAGAAGAAAAGTGCCGCAAAGGAAAAAAGAAAACCAAAGGCCTGCAAGACCTTAAAAGCCAGAGATCTGTGGGATGAAATTGCATTTGCGGCCTGGGCTTCTGCTGACCCCGGGTTACAGTACCATACAACTATTAATGAATGGCATACCTGTCCTTCAGACGGCGAGATCAAGGCCTCTAATCCATGTTCAGAATACATGTTCCTTGATGACACCGCCTGCAACCTGGCTTCGATGAACCTGGTTAAATTCTATGACGCAGAAACTTACAAATTTGACATAAACGCCTATCGCCATGCTTCCAGACTCTGGACTATTGTGCTTGAAATAAGCGTTCTTATGGCTCAGTTCCCAAGCATTGAAATTGCAAGAAAAAGCTATGAGTTCAGGACCCTGGGATTGGGATATGCAAACCTCGGGTCATTGCTGATGCTACAGGGAATTCCATATGACAGTGAAACGGCCGTTGCAATATGCGGTGCACTTACTGCAATAATGCACATGACGGCTTATGCAACTTCAGCCGAAATGGCCAGTGAACTTGGGACCTTTTCAGCTTATGAAAGAAATAAAGATAGCATGCTGAGGGTAATCAGAAACCATAGGAGAGCCGCATTCAACGTTCCCAATGAGGAATATGAAGGACTTTCTATACATCCTGTTGGGATAAATCCTAAGAATTGTCCTTCTGATCTGCTGAAGGCTGCCAGGGAGGACGCTGACCGGGCTCTGGAACTGGGTACCAAACATGGATTCAGGAATGCACAGGTTACAGTTATTGCCCCAACCGGTACAATCGGGCTTGTTATGGATTGTGATACTACCGGTATTGAACCCGATTTTGCGCTGGTAAAATTCAAAAAACTTGCCGGTGGTGGTTACTTTAAGATAATCAATCAGTCAATTCCTCCTGCATTAAAGCGTTTGGGCTACAATCAGGAACAGATTAATGAAATTGAAAAATATGCAAAAGGCGCCGGCAGCCTGAAAAACTGCCCCTATATCAACTTTGAATCATTAAAGTCAAAAGGATTTACCGACGAGGTACTTGAAAATCTTGAAGCGGTATTACCTTCTGTTTTTGAAATAAGTTTTGCATTTAACAGGTTTGTAATAGGTGAGGACTTCTGTACAAAGCACCTCGGATTTACAAAAGAGCAGATCAGCGCGTGGGATTTTGACATGTTGTCTGCCCTGGGATTTTCAAAACAGGAAATTGCAACGGCAAATGATTATGTTTGCGGTACCATGACAATAGAAGGAGCCCCGTTCCTGAAGCACGAACATTATCCTGTATTTGATTGTGCAAACAAATGCGGCAAAAAAGGGACGAGGTTCATTAAATCGGCAGCGCATATTAAAATGATGGGATCGGCGCAGCCCTTTATTTCAGGCGCAATTTCCAAAACTATTAATCTGCCCAACCATGCTACTATTGATGATATTAAGAATGCATACATGGAATCGTGGAAGCTGGGACTCAAGGCTAATGCACTGTACAGGGATGGATCCAAACTTTCACAGCCGCTTAATACCGTTGCCGTTGAGGAATATGACAGTATTATGGAGGATAAGGAAGAAAACGATATAGTTAAAGTAGCAGAAAGAATCATCCACCGTTATATTGCAAAAAGAAGAAGACTGCCCGATAGAAGGACCGGCTATACTCAAAAAGCCAAAATTAACGGACAATCTGTTTATATCAGGACCGGTGAATATGAAAACGGCCAGCTGGGAGAAATATTTATTGATATGCACAGAGAAGGGGCTGCTTTCAGGAGTCTGCTTAACTGTTTTGCTATTTCGATTTCATTAGGACTTCAGCACGGTGTCCCTCTGGAAGAATTTGTTGATGCATTTGTCTTTACGCGCTTCGAACCAAGCGGGATGGTGCTGGGAAACGACAAGATCAAAATGGCTACTTCTGTAATTGATTATATTTTCAGAGAATTAGCCGTTACCTATCTGGGACGCAATGACCTGGCACATGTTTCATCTGAGGAGAGGGGAACGAAGAGCTCTCCGGAAGAGTTTGAGAGTGAAGAGGTCATCAGCGAGAGAATGATTGAGCTCAATGCAAAGGACATAAAAATTCCGCGCATGAAGGCAGATACTAAAGTGAAGATTATTACGGCTCCCAAACCTAATTCTATAACTACAAAGATTAAAGAAGCCAGGGAAAAGGGGTATACAGGTGATGTGTGTACCGAATGCGGAAGCATTACAATGGTACGTAACGGTACGTGCCTTAAATGTATGACCTGCGGCTCAACATCCGGATGTAGCTAAAGCAGGTCTGCGTACAAAACTATATGACATAAGTCAAAGACTGTAATATATTTTAGGCCCTGGGGATTTTTCTTCAGGGCTTTTTTGTTAATATTGTTCTGTTAATGCATCGGGAGGGTGCTTTTTGTTAGTTTTATTATTAGCTTGATAACAATCACTATTCTTTCCGGGTGTAAAATAATCTCGTTTTTTCGTTGATTTTTTACGTCAAAAGCTATAACTTCACACTCTTAATTAAGCGATGATTTCAGAAAATATAAATATTGTCAAAGAAAAGATTGTCTCCAGGTGCCTGAAAACGGGCAGAAGCCCTGAGGAAGTCAGGATTATTGCTGTTTCCAAGAACACGGGTCTGCAGTTAATCACCCAGGCTCTGGCCTCAGGTATCCATGACCTGGGGGAAAATAAGGCACAGGAAATGTCTGAAAAGATGCATTTGCTGGAAGGACCTATAAACTGGCATTTTCTGGGGCATCTTCAGAGAAACAAGGTGAAAACTGTTGTTGGAGCCGCGTACTGCATACATTCGGTAGACTCACTCAGGCTTGCTGAAGAAATCAACATGCAGGCGGCCAGAATCAATCATACTCAGAAGATATTGCTGGAGGTTAAAACCTCTGATGAAGTTACAAAGTATGGAATAAGCAGCTTCGATGAACTGCTTGAAATTGCTTCATTTTGCAGGGAAGCAGCTAACCTTGAACTGATGGGGCTGATGACAATGGCACCTTATAGCGAAGATGAAAAAAAAATAAGGAAAAGTTTTACTGATTTGTGTAAATTAAAAGTTACATTAAATCAGCAGGGTTTTAACCTTAGCGAATTATCCATGGGAATGACTAATGATTTTGAAATTGCTGTAGAAGAGGGAGCTACGATGGTAAGAGTTGGTACGGCGATTTTTGGAGAGCGTGATTATTCAAAGAGCTGGAGAGAACAATGAAATTTACCCCTGTGAATATTAAAAACCAGCAGTTTAATAAGTCAATGCGCGGATATGACAGAGATGAAGTGCACGTTTTCCTTGAAAAAATGGCTGATGAATTTGAAAAACTGAACAATGAAAATGATTCGCTGAAAAAAGAACTGGAGAAGGCGACGGCCAGACTGAATGAATACAGGAAAATTGAAAAAAACCTCCAGGATACGCTCTTAAAGGCACACGAATCTTCTTCCAAAGCCGCTGAGTCGGCCAAGAAACAGACCACGCTGATAATAAAGGAAGCAGAGATTAAGGCGGCTCAGATAGTTGAAAAAGCCAAGGAAAATGCCAATGAGATCCGCAATGCCGTGTTAAACCTGAGAGAAGAAAAAAATGTTATTATTGCAAAGCTTAAAGCTCTTTTAAACTCACAGGCAGGACTGCTGGAAATGAAGATCGAAAATATAGAAAAGGACAAACCAGCCGTAAAAAAGAGTACAGAAGCGGAAAACCTTAACATTAATATAGACGATATACTGGAAAAATTATTATGAGCGAACTTAGAACCAAAATCAATGAAACATTAAAGGTTATCCGTGAGAAAACCCAGGAAAATTTTGGGGTCGGCATCATTCTTGGCACCGGGCTTGGCGGCCTTGTAAAAGAAATTAAGATAGAAGCAGAAATAGACTATGCCGATCTGCCGCATTTTCCCATATCTACAGTGGAATCACACCATGGAAAATTGATATTTGGCAGTATCGGAGGCAAGAAAGTAGTTGCAATGCAGGGGCGTTTTCATTATTATGAAGGCTATTCAATGCAGCAAATTACCTATCCGGTGCGGGTGATGAAATTTCTGGGAGTTGAGACGCTTCTGGTTTCAAATGCATGCGGAGGAATGAATCCTTTGTTCAGACGCGGCGACATTATGCTCATGACGGATCATATCAATATGCTGGGAGATAACCCGCTGATAGGTAAGAATGAAGATGATCTGGGTCCCCGTTTTCCCGATATGAGCGAACCTTATAACCATGCGCTCATAAAGCTTGCTGAGGAAATAGCGCTTGAGAACAGGATAAAAGTACAGAAGGGTGTTTATGTTGCCGTCCCGGGTCCTAATCTTGAAACACGTGCAGAATATCGTTTCCTGCGTTCAGCAGGGGCTGACGTGGTAGGGATGTCAACAATTCCTGAAGATATAGTAGCAAACCACATGGGAATGAAGGTACTGGGTTTCAGCATCATTACGGATGAATGTTTTCCAGATGCTCTTAAACCGGTGGATCTTCAGGAAATCATTGCTGCAGCTGCAGAAGCTGAGCCCAAGATGACATTGATAATGAAAGAAGTAATACAAAGGATATGAGCGACGAAATAAAAAAATATTATTATGGGTCGCCGGTTCTGCTGGCTTTTCTGATGTTTGGATCGAATTTCCTTAATACGAAAATGTTCAGCTTTGGTGATCTTAATTTTACTGTATGGTTCGTTCTTTCAGTCTTTTCATTTGCCTGCGGCTGGCTGATTAATAAGACTCTGAACTGGAGAAGGGGCGGCAAGGTGGTTTTTGCGCTTATAGTTGCAACTACAATTGTAAGTGTTGTAATGATATCTTTATTCAGAGAATATTTTGCATCAAATGAACTTTTAGCAGAGAATCTTATATTATATAGTCTGAGAAATGTAGTTCTGGGCTGTATGGGATTCTTCGGAATGTCGGTAGCAGAAGTTTTTCATCTGCAGAAAGAAATACTTTCGCAGAACAATAAAATTGAATCATACGAGAATATGATAAATATTGCCCAGAAGGAAGCCGAACTTAAGATTAAGGAGGCCAAACTGAATGCTCAGGGCATAGTCAGGGAAGCCGAACTTCAGGCCAGAAGCTATCTGGAAAAAAAGGAAAGAATGGAAAAGGAACTTAAAGAAATTATTCAGATTGAAAGAGAACTGATAAGGAAATACGAAGAAAATCAATAAAATTTTTCAAATAAATTTATTAATAAAATTAGAGCTATGTTTAAGCAGAACCCAGAAAAAATAAACTATTCTGAAATTGAAGAGAGAATTCTGAAATTTTGGCAGGATAACAGTATCTTTGATAAAAGTGTGACTTCAAGGAGTGACAGCAAACCTTTTACTTTCTATGAGGGACCCCCCACAGCAAATGGAAAACCGGGACTCCATCACGTAATGGCCAGGACCTTAAAAGACCTTATTTGCCGCTATAAAACCCTGCAGGGATATCAGGTGCACAGAAAAGCAGGCTGGGATACACACGGACTGCCGGTTGAAATTGAAGTAGAAAAACAGCTTGGAATAAAGAATAAGAGTGAAATCAAGGACTATGGCGTAGAAAAGTACAACAAGGCCTGCCGTGATTCGGTCTTTACCTATACTGATATGTGGGAAAGAATGACAACACGTATGGGATACTGGATCAGGCTGGATAATGCCTATGTTACCTGTACAAATGAATATATTGAATCGGTTTGGTGGGCGTTAAAAACTATGTTCGATAAGGGACTTATTTATAAGGATTATAAAGTGGTTCCTCAGGATCCTAAGTCCGAAACGGTTATGTCTTCACACGAACTTGCGCTCGGTTACAGGGAAACCAAAGATCCCTCGGTTTATATCGTAATGAAACTGAAGCCATCTGACTTTACAAAGGAAGGTACAACCTATTTCCTTGTCTGGACAACCACACCATGGACACTGATCTCAAACGTTGCTCTGGCCGTAGGCTCTGAGATTGATTATGTAAAGATAAAGCTGAAAGATGAATATCTGATACTGGCGAAGTCACGCTTGTCAGTTGTTGAAGGAGAATACGAGATTGTTGCTGAATACAAGGGAAAGGATCTGGCAGGACAGGAATACGAGCAGTTGTTTAACTATGTAACACCGAATCAGAAGGCTTTTTACGTAATAGAAGGCGATTTTGTAAGTACAGAAGATGGTTCAGGCATTGTGCATATTGCTCCCGCATTTGGTGCTGATGATTATGAGGTATCAAAAAAATATGATCTTCCTATGCTCCAGCCGGTAACCCGCAGCGGACTTTTTACTGAGCAGGTAACTGATTTTGCCGGAAGATTTGTAAAGGATGCAGATAAGGACATTATTGCAAAACTTAAGGAGATGGGCAGACTTTTTAAGAGGGAAACAATAACCCACTCTTATCCATTCAGCTGGCGTCATCAGGATGTACCGATTATTTATTATGCAAGGGAATCCTGGTTTATAAAAACTACTTCAGTTGCTGAGAGAATGGTTGAATTGAACAAGCAGATTAACTGGTATCCTCCTGAGGTAGGCTCCGGCAGGTTTGGCAACTGGTTGGAGGAGAATAAGGACTGGGCCTTGTCACGCGACAGGTTCTGGGCAACTCCGCTCC
>JBLMZM010000273.1:0-2778 GCA_050258815.1 Ignavibacteriales bacterium | reverse complement strand
TCGGGGACAAAAATTTAGCTATCGGGCTCTGGGGACTTTATAATAAAAGTGGGCTGGATAAAGACAGGGCGGCAGCTGGATTTAAGATCGATTATCCAAATGATCTGCTCGATATGGCTCTGACTGCATTAAGAATTGGAGATGGCTTCTCACCGTCACTGGGTTTTGTCCCACGTAACGGCATAAACAAGTATTCATTTGGTGCAGACTATATGCCTCTTCCAGGAGTATTGGGCATAAGAAGATGGTATTTTGAATCATCCTTTTCACTGATAACAGATCTTAATAATAAATGGCAGTACTGGAGGATTTTCTTAGCTCCCGTTAATACTCTTTTTGAAAGCGGGGACAGAATTGAAGTCAATTTTGCGCCAGAAGGCGAATATTTACCTGAGGATTTTGAAATCAGTAAAGGTGTCATTATTCCTAAAGGTCCATATGACTGGAAGAGATACAGAATAGAAGCTGAAACGGCTTCGAAGCGCCTTTTAAATGGCATTGCAACCTGGTGGTTTGGTTCGTTCTATAACGGATACCTGGACCAGATAAGCTGTGAATTGAACCTGAGGCCGTCAACCAGCATAAATGTTGGAATAAGTTACGAGAAAAATATCGCCAGGCTCCCCGAAGGGAATTTTACGCAGGATTTGTTGGGTTTGAAATTTCAGCTGGGGCTTTTATCCAGTATCGATCTGAGTTCTTTTATTCAGTATGACACTGAATCAAATCAACTGGGGTCCAATACACGTCTGAGGTGGATGTTCGACATGCTGGGAGATCTTTTCCTTGTATACAATCATAATATTAATAAACTTGACAGGGAGAACTGGCAGTATGATTCTAATCAGTTGATTATTAAATTCAGATATGGACTATGGTTTTAGAGAGGCGAGGGGGGATTTGTGTGTTGAAGCAGAGACCTAAAACTATCCCCAATATCAGGTTATTATAAGCATTTAGTGAAATTCGATGTCCTGAAAATGTCCTGAATATTTTTTAGTAAAAAAGCCCTTAAAAGGTAAACTTCAAGGGCTTAGAATTAAATATAGCCTGATTTATTTAATCAGTGGAGTTTCATTAAGGCTCTTAACTCCCCGGCCTGAATCTTATCTAAAAATTAAATTTAACAGACATGCTGAAAGCATCTTTTAATGGAAAAACCAACCGTTCCACAGTTTTTCGGCAATGGAGCCACTGCGGTATAATCATTTGGAGTTGCTTTATCGAATAACATTAAGCATATCCCATGGCCATTTGAAAAGGCTGCACCGTAGTAATCAATATTGGCTAATCCGGCAGTATTATAGTACATTGATTCTAATCCCTTGGCAACTCCTGTATAAGCATCCCCAAGTCTGATCACCCTTGCAAAGCGTGAAGTATTATACAGATAAAAAGCACCTGATTGTGCTGAGGCATTGAAATAGATTAATAGAACAAAAAGAATGATTTTAACTATTTTCATAAATATCCCAAAATTGATTATTATTTAACGGATTTCCATTTGTATCCAAGAGGTTTTTGATTTTTTCAAAGGCCACTTTATAGTCCCGGACTCTCGAATAACACTTTTTTCAAATGAATCATTTGCCAAAGAATTCAGGAGAGAAATTCATTAGATACTTATTCCAAGACCAACCCTTACTGAAGTTAAATTATAAAACCAGCTGCTATAAGTTCCTGTAGAGCCTGATGTTGTCTTTGTATAATTTGAAAGCGGAGAGTTCTCATAATAATTTTCTGATTTGTTCCAGTTTCTTCCGCCTGTAAGCTGCGTCTCAGCAAATACACGAATGCTCTGGCAAAAGAAGGCTTCCAAACCTGCGAATGCTGAAAGTCCTGCAGAAAAACCATAGCTAAAGTCTGTGTTTGTACTAATGGAGCCGTTGAGGGGGGAATAAAAATCCTTGTCTGAATTCACCTGTTTTCTTCTGTTATATGAAATAAAAGGTCCTGTACCTGCATAGGCCTGACCAAGATGGGATTTGTAGAAATTATAAGAGTAGGCAAATTCTGCTGAAACATAGTTGGAGCTGTTTGTGCTGTTATTTTCATTGACTCGTTTGTCTGTCATAGAACCGGATTCATAATCCCGGCTGCCTTTAGTATCTGAATACGAACTTGAAAGATCAATGCGAAGCCTGAGGTCGGAGTTCCCCGAATTATAGAACTTATAGGCAAGAGCGTAACCATTGATGAAATAGAAGTAAAAGGTATTCTCTGGCAGATTTGTCTTTACCTCTGAAGTCTGAACCTGAGCTATGGAAACATTATTGATTGAACTTACAAACAGTAGAGCAGTTAAAACCAAGAGAGCGTGAAGCTTCATAATATTTCTCCTAAGATTAAAATTATTAAGAAATGAATTCCTCATGAAAATTAATAAAGAGCCAGTTCAGGGCCACTTATACTGCCGGGATGCACAAAAATATTATTCCTTATACATATATATATGGTGACGATGGGTGTTTTCGGAAAAAATAATAAAGAAAAATACAAAAGTGTGGAATATTTCCATTTGGGCTACATAAAAGGCAGTTAACAGGGAAGGACAGGGGAGTATCAAAATGCAAAAAGCCCAAAAACGTTTTAATCCGTCTTTGGGCTTTTCTGTTGCGGATGGAATTTGATGCTATTTCATTAAGATAAACTTTCTTGAAGCATTGAACCCACCTGATTCAAGCCTGTAAAGATATACTCCGCTCGGAAGGCTGCTCCCGTCAAATTTTACGCTGTAGCTCCCAACGGGTTTATATTCATCCACAACAACGGCAACTC
>JBLMZM010000272.1:0-16519 GCA_050258815.1 Ignavibacteriales bacterium | reverse complement strand
ACTCTATTACAGTTGAGGGGTTGAATGGATTCGGATAGTTCTGCGATAACCCGTATCCGTCCACTACCTTCATTTCACTTTCTACCGAGGTAACCGTCAAGGGGTATTTTGCCCTCAGATTATCCAGATATACCGTACCGCTGTAAGTCGTACCAATAACCCTCTTGCTGCCTAACTGGATCTCTATCCTCGAAATGCTGACAGGATAACTGAAGAATGAGCCTACTCCCATATCGGCAAATGACTTTACCGGTACGGTTACAGGATCAAACCTGTCAATGCTGTTCATGTATTTGTTGGAATATCCCCTGAATAATTCACCATTGTCATCCGAAACTATTATGTAAACCCTGTGCGATGCACTGTCGGACTTCGCATCAACTATTAATGTATCGGGAATTCCATATACCTGTATCGGCGGATTTGCATCCAGATATACCTTGGAAGCAGTGGCTCCGTCAAATGTGAACTTGTAGTCTACTTTCAATGAGCCCTTTCCCGAGGATTTCAAATCATTCGATACGCTTAATTTTGAATTCTGCATGTCAATGCCTGTTCCTGATAGGCTCCACGTCGTAAGACTTTCCATTTCATCTATGTATTTTACATCCTTGCCTATCTCAACCTTGATTTCTATTGTGTCCTTTGCACCGGAATATTCACCTATCAGCCTGGTAATGCCTTCTTTCTTTCCTTTGAAATTACCGCTTTTATCCACGGTGCCAACGGTGGGATCGCTGAGCGTCCAGTTCAGCTCCGAAAGGCCTACCGTCTGCTCTACGTTTCCGGCATCAATTGCACGCAGCCTGAAACCAACCGTCTTATTTGTATCTGTTACAATTTTATCGGGTGAGAGTATCAGCTGTGTAATTGCCTTGAAGGCGATCCTGGCCGAATCTGTATAGTTGTTGTATTTCAGGTAAACATAACCTGAACCCTTGGCTAAATTCCCGGCCGTAAAAAGACCAGTATTATCTATTGTACCAATGGCTGCGTCACAGCTGAATGCAACCTTGCTCTGGTCCAGCGCTACCGGATTGTAATATTTATCGGCTCCGATTGCTGAAAACCTGACCTTGTCGCCCCTGAATACCTGTTTATTGTGAAGTGTCAGGATTACCTGGCTGAGATCTTCCTTCGGAGCGGTAGATACTACCAGCATCCCGTTGGCAACTCCGCGTTCAACACCGTCGGAAGGAACGTTCATTATCGAATTTCTGACCACCATCTCGGATGAACCGCCGCCATCGAAATTCAACCCGTTGTATACGCCGGTCTGCATCATTATCTGCGCAAATTCCTTCAGCGTAACACCCACGGTGGTGCCCGGGTTTCTGCCGTCAACTACGTATATATATAGTTTTGTGCTGTCTTTGCTGAACCCTACGCCTGTGCGCGGTTCCCTGGTGTATGTATGCGAAGGTGCATATTCTTCCGCATACCCCTTGTCAACGTAATCGGTACCGTTATATACTATTTTGGGCAAGCCGCCCAGCAGTTCCCTCAGCTTTGGAAGCCCCGGGGTTATTCCCTGGTAAACCTTTATTGTATCCCCTTTTGCGAGCTTTGTCCTCAGGAACGTGTCGCTTAAACCGTGACCTGAAAGTACAGCACTGCCCGGTGTAAGGGGCATCTTGCCAACACCGTATACTATAGAATCAACAATACAGGTGACTGTGTCATTTACCATCCAGTCCTTCAGCGGATGTATAACCGCTTCCGAACCATAGGCATTGGTACCAGTATTGGCACCGTTGTAACTGTTGAAAAGTATCATCTGGTTGGTATTGCGCGTCGAATTAATTCCGCTGATTGTAACCAGAGTATCTTTAGCGAAGACCTTGCCGCTGAACTTAACAATGTTCAGCATCGGGTTATTATTGACGTCGAAACCGATTGTGGACTGAATTCCGGGATTCCTCAGTATCTCGCCGTTTTCTATCTGTATGTTGATAGGTTCGCCGGTATCAAGCGAGAAAAAATCGGCGTTGATGGCACCCACCACAGAATGATTGGCATAGTCGCGGCGCTTTGCCATCGACGACACCACTTCCCTCGCCTTAAGCGTCTCGTTTGCCTTGATCGATTCCATTTTTACGAACGGATTCTTTAAGTCAACTGTGAGCAGGAATATGTTCAGCGGGAACGACGGAGCACTGATTTTGGAATATACTACACCCGGTCCCACCGGATAATTGCTGAGCGTATCAAGCTTTATCTGGGCTCTGGCTTCAAAAAACAAAAAAAGAACGAGAATTAACGGTAAAAATCTTTTCATTTAACCTTCCTCATTTTTGACGTATAATAATGATATCCTGTTTATTAAAGGATCAAATTTTGCTTCCAAAAAATTATATTATTTTATCTAGAATTAAAAGCTTTATTTATTTTTTTAACACCCCGCCCGCTATTCAGCGCCTTTTCAGGCAGGACACTACTGCGCTATCCCCCCGTTATTCTCTGTTACGCCCCTGGTTCCCCGTTCCCCGGCCTGTTTTTAAAAAAAATAACAATTTTTATATTACCCGTGACAATAAAGCTTGAATATATTTATCTTTATAGTTATCTAATATGTTGGATTTTTTCGATTTTCAATTAATTGAGGTAATAATATGGATTTAAAGCGGGCGCTGGGCTTTTTTGAAAAAACCAGCGCTAACTGTCAGAACGACGATAAGCTGATTCAATATATAAATCTGAAACTTGCAGCCCTCGGGGCACCCGTTTATGGACGAAAACACGAGGATACCGATTTTATTGAGCTGGCTCACGACCTGATTGCTAATCATCAGGAAAAAAACAGACTTCTTTCTAATTATCTTTGCCCGGCGGACTTCAGGATCCAGAATTTCCTGGATAATTACTTCAGCGACCTTTCACTGAAGAATCCCGTCCGCCTGCCCGCAAATACTTTTTTACTCGACCGATACGGACTCGCAAGGGTGCTTTCACTGCCCCCCGATAAAGACGAGTTTGTTTCGGATATTATCAGGTCATACAGGATTAAACAGGGGGTCCTCCATAACCCTAAAAACGACCGCCGTACAACTAAAGGAGTCTTCCACATCTCGGAAGGCGGTCTGCCAATACCGGATGATAAGATAGCCGTCCCCAAGCAGGTGTTCGCTGAACTCCTCTTTAAGGCACTTCATCCTCCTAAAGAACTTCTTCTCTTACCCTTTACTTCTTCCCAGGAACAACAGGCCGAAGCCTTCGTATCACTCTTGCTCCGCCCTGTGGTCTGCCCCGAAGTTAAAGGCTTTACTACCGAAAAATCCATGGAAATCCGCTTCTTTGCCCCGGGTAACCTGGTCAGCAACCTGGATTTCGTGGAATCAATTTTCGGAAACGCCGGCGATCCCTTCCTGCCTGCTAATGACGCGGGACTCGATGCGGACCACTGGACCGGCCATACAGGCTTTATTGTACTGGCTCCGCATCTTACTACGGTTACTAAGAAAGAACTGGGACTCCCCCGCTTCGACGAGGCAACCGAAAGACAGAAAAGAGACGGAATGTGCTGGAAGGACGAAAATGAGTTCTATAACAACGGAAGCGCTTTTAAGGTCACCTGCCGCACCGAAGAAGGCGTTATTATAACTGTAATTGCCGATAACTATTTCGGTTACTGCAAAAAGGAAGTAAAAACCCAGATCAGCTATTCAGCTAACCTGTACGGCAACTGCGAGGAGGAACACGCAGGAGGCGCAATTGCTTTCCCCAGCTATAACCTGGGCGATAAATTCCATGACGACAGCCAGGTAAGAAAGGAAGGACATTCATTTACCGAGGTTACTCAGCTGTTCGGCGATGTTATGGACATTCAGCCAGAAGGCTACGGAATCGACCGCAAATACCGTAACGTCATATACGTTCCCGATGACGCAAGATTTAACCTCCTGGCTCAAACCGTGGGCTGGAAGAAAAACGACAGGGATATTGTAATTAAACTCCTCCCTGCCAATACCTATATTCTCCCCGCAGGATATAAGGTACGCCTGGAGAGAAACCCCTCGGTCCCTACATGGCGCCTCATTGGTACGGCTGCTGAAGGCACTTTCTGCCATAAACCCTCCACTGTTTCAGGAGGAGGAAAATCGGAAATATCAAAATCAATTACCGATTCTATTATTTACGGACCCTTCTTCGTTGCCGACTTTAAGAAGGATCTGGAAATAGTGGATACCATAATTAATTTCGATTACAGCAGGCGTTTCAAAGAACCCGTTCACAAGGGTACACCCAGCCGCCCTCTGCTAAGCACCCGAAGGTCACTCGGTTCGGTAATAAAAATGCTAACCCCTTCAGTATCAGAATTTACGGATGAGTACAATGCATGGCTGGAAAGCATCCCCCAGTATATAAAAGGACTGGTTTACATCATCAAGAGATTTTACCGCCATGAATGGGCCGGTAACTGGAAGGACCATTTCAGCGTTGATATAGTTAACGGCAACCCGGGCAACGAGCTCAAGTATAATAACCGCAAGCTGGTTGCAAATTATCTGCGCGTAGGTCTGCAGAAGGATAAATCGTGGCGGACATTCAAACTCCGTCAGGATTTTATTGCCGCCGATAAATTGCAGGTTGAGGATGATATATCAGCTTCCGTAGTTGTCCCGGCCGATATCCTGAGCGATCTTAATACAGACTATCATAACCCAAGCGTAAAATTCGTGAAGAATTGTGAGTACAGGTTCTTCCAGCGCCCCGATGACGCCATCAACAGAGGATACGATAAACAGGCGGAAAAGGATATGGCAACCCCAGGAACCTTTATCTCCAATTTTGAACCGCTTACAGTGGATGATGCCAGACGCATAGTGGAAGACGCTATCGGATTTGACACGTTCAGTGAACCGATGAGGAACTTCATCCAGAGCGTGGCAAATCAGAATGACTGCAAATATTTCGTTTCTTCGGCTCACCCCAGAATGGTCGATGGTAAGCCCTCCAAGAATATGAGATACCTGCAGAACCGTCCCGATATAGTCGCTCCGCTCGATAAATATATTGCAGAAATGGGTACCCGCCTCTTCAGACGCGTACCGATGAATAAACCGGTCTACTTCCCTGTAAATGCCGTTCTGCCCGGCAGAAGAAATAATCCGCCGGATGCGGCAGCCAATATTCGCCCGCTTGCAGTCTATAACCCTATTCATTACCAGGAACTGCCTGAAATGTTTATGGATTTTATATGCAGCCTTACCGGTAAGTCACCCTCTACAACTGGTGCCGGTTCTGAAGGGGCACTAACAAAAGGTCCTTTTAACGCACTAAGCCCGATAATTGACCTTAATAACGCACTTGTTTCATATATTCTTACCGGATACGACTGTTATACTACTGCAGCCGGGTATGTGGGACCCAATGTCAGGGTCGATCATGACGTAAGTCTCCTCATTCCGGAAATCTGGTGCCGCCTTACAGTTCAGGAACGCGATCCTGAATTCCTTATCAGCGAGGGACACCTGGAAAAGCTGGATGATTTTGAGTATAAGGGCCAAAAAATACTGGCCAGCAGACTCGGGTACCGCATAACAGACAAGTTCGTACACACGTATTTCGGCAGGGTGTTTGAAAATCCAAACTCAGTATTCAGTGAGGAAATGCTGAAACCTGAAACACAGGATATGGACATCTTTGTGGACGGCATAAATAACATAGTGGAAGCCCAGCAGCGCGTCGCTCAGTCATATCTGGATGACGGCAGCATCGAAGCCGCATGCCCTCCCCTGAAGGCTTTATTGTGCATTATGGCAAAAGGCGACTATGAAGGTTTGACGGCTGAAAGTCCCGAAATCCGCAATATGTTTACGCTGGACTATATGCTTAACAGCGAGTGGTATAATGACCGCCTGATGGCCAAGCAGATCAGGGATATTGAACTCAGACAGCAGAAGGTAACCTATCTGCAGAGCTTCCTGCATAAATCCAGCCACCTGGATATGGCAGAACAGCTCGGCATAAAACACCGCCTTGAACTGGCAGAACAGGAGCTCAAGAAGGTTAAGTCGACCTCTTACCTGAAGAGCCTGCGCGGTACCATCGGCGCCGATCCACTGTTTACAGAAAAGAAAAGCTGACATACACAAAACGGCGCCTGACAATCAGGCGCCGTTTTTATATCTGTTAATACCTGCCGGGTCTTTATGCTAATTCCCTAAGGATCTATACTCCATTCCGGCCGGGAAATGTTATTCACATATTTAATTCCCTGATCAGCACACTCAAAACATTCACTCACTCTGCTTGCTTATTATAAAGGACATGCATATCTTTTCAGGACCCAGTTAAAATATAAAGGTTACTTATGGAAAAATTTCTCTTTAAACCTTTTAGTGAGATGACTCCTGAGGATTATTCGCTCATAGGGTTTAAGTCAGGACTAGAAATTCACCAGCAGCTCCTGACACAAAAGAAGCTCTTCTGCCGCTGCCCCGCGGGTATATATAATACATCCTATAATGCCGAAATACTGCGCCATATGCGTCCCACACTCTCAGAATTTGGTGAATATGACGGCACGGCACTGATGGAATTCAAGACAAAAAAAGAAATCATTTACCAGATAAACCGCGATACCGTATGCACTTACGAAATGGATGATACTCCCCCGTTTGAAATAAATGAGGAGGCCCTCGATATTGCCCTCGGCATCGGCATGCTTTACGGATGCTCTATTGTCGATGAGATACATATTGCCCGCAAACAGTACCTGGATGGCAGCATACCGACAGGGTTTCAGAGAACATCTATTATTGCCCTCGACGGGAAAATACCCTATAAGGACAGGCACATAAATATAATTCAGCTTTCAATCGAAGAGGACTCATGCCGCGAGGTAAGCGATATTGGCCACCGCAGGGTGTACAGGACCGACAGGCTCGGAATGCCGCTTATTGAAACCGTTACCGCACCCGAAATGAAAACCCCGCAGGAGGTTGCCGACGTGGCGGATATCTGCCGCAAACTGGTTAAAAGTACGGGAAAGGTGCGCACCGGTATAGGCTCCGCCCGCGAAGACGTGAACGTAAGCGTCAATGGCGGCACACGCATCGAAATAAAGGGTGTGCCTAAAATACCGATGATACCCCTGCTTACATACAACGAGGCCATGCGGCAGTGGAACCTGCTGAGGCTGCGTGACGAATTGAAAAGAAGAGGCATCACACAGGATACGTTTTATGCAAATTATGAGGATGTGACCAGGCTGCTCAAAAAAACATACTTCCAGCCGGTCCAGAATGCAATCTCTCAGGGCATGATCGTAAGATGCGTGGTGCTTAAGGGCTTCCAGGGACTCCTGAACTGGCAGACACAGACCGACACATACTTTTCACGAGAGATCTCGGACCGCGTGCGCGTTATCGCCTGCCTTACAACTATTCCTAATATCATCCACTCCGATATAAGGGGCGAAACCCTTGCTTCTTCGGACTGGCAGAAAATCAAAAAAAGTATGGGCGCAACCGACGATGACACGCTCGTTATTACCTGGGGAAACCCGACTGATTCTGAAACCGCCGCACGCGAGATCATTATACGCGCAAAGGAGGCAACAATGGGCATACCCTCGGAAACCAGACAGGCCCTGCGCGACGGCACAAACGGATTTGAACGCATTCTGCCGGGTCCCGACAGGATGTATCCCGATACGGACCTGCCTCCCAGGAAAATCACACAGCAGAGACTCGACCTTATCGGCTCCGGTCTGCCCAATCCCGTATGGGAAAGAGAAGCCTGGTACCGCAAGCTGAATGTCCCGCGCGACCTTATTGAACCGCTGGCAATATCATCATTTGCCGCACTGTTTGAAAAGGCGGTCATTGAATGGAAAACTGACCCGGTCCTTGCAGCCGTCTGCCTGATCCAGCTCCCCAAACGCCTCAAAGGCAAAGGAATAAATGCCGGTGTGCTGACGGAAGAAACTTTCGAATCGCTCTTCCGGCTATTAAAGGAGGGAATCATTGCTCGCGAAGCAATGCTGCCGCTTCTTAAAGACATAGCACTGAACGGAGGCTTTGAACCGGGACTTGTAAGGCCAATTTGCACTGAAGAAGAGCTGGTAAAGGCTATTGATGAGGCCGGAACTGAACTGGCAAAAATGAAATTATACCATCCGGAGAAAGATAAGAAGATACTGATGGGACTCGTAATGAATAAGCTGAGAGGGAGAATTGACGGCAGTGATGTTGCAAAGCGCATTTATACTGTTTTTCAGGAGGCAAAGTAATGGAAAGCAATACATACAAGGGTTACAGGGGCAAAGCCCTGGATACATTGAAAAATTTTGACGCTCCGGTATGGAGTGACGTTGAAATAAAGACCTCGAAAGGCAAATATACAGGAATCATCCTCCCCCGCTCTGAAACGGCCGACGAATTCCACGTCGTGCTTAAACTCCGCTCGGGATACAATATCGGAATTGATGCCGGAGGAATTGAAGCTGTTAAAATTCTGGGGCACAAGGAAGCCCACTACAAAATTCCCGAGAAGGAATTCCCCTATGATCCCCAGAAACCCAGGGTAAAGCTGCTGGGCACTGGCGGCACAATTGCAAGCAGGCTAGACTACCGCACCGGCGCGGTTATTCCGGCATTTTCGCCCGGTGAGCTTTATGGCTCCGTTCCTGAACTGGCCGATATATGCAACCTCGAAACGGAAAAACTCTACGGCGTTTTCAGCGAAAATATGAGTCCCGAACAGTGGATCGGCACTGCTCAGGCAATCGGGCGCGAGATCGAAAAAGGTGTTCAGGGCATCGTTATAGGGCATGGGACAGACACCATGCACCATACGGCGGCCTGTCTTTCCTTTATGGTGCAGAATTCGCCCGTTCCGATAGTCATGGTCGGATCTCAACGCTCCAGCGACCGCCCTTCTTCAGACGCGGCCCTGAACCTGATGCACAGCGTTAAGACCGCCGCAGAAAGCGATATCGCTGAGGTTACGGTATGCATGTTCGGCCCCACCTCGGATGCGTACGGACTCCTGCACCGCGGCACCAGGGTGCGTAAAATGCATTCCAGCTACCGCTCGACCTTCAGGACCATTGGCGATATACCGATTGCAATGGTCAGCCGCAGTAAGATCACCCCCTTAAGGCAGGATTACAAAAGAAGAAGACGGGATCATAACGTTACAATTAATACAGCCTTTGAGGAAAAGGTCAGTATTGTATACTACTACCCTAATATGAGTCCCGATATCATAGATTCTCTCATTGATAATGGCTATAAGGGAATAGTAATTGCGGGCACGGGACTTGGGCACGTAAACAAGCCTTTATACCCGGCTCTGAAAAGAGCCAGGGAGAAAAACATAGCGGTTTACATGACTGTCCAGACGCTCTGGGGTTACGTGCAGATGTATGTTTATGATACGGGAAGGGACATGATGGAGCTGGGGGTTGTGCCCTCGGCGAATATGCTTCCTGAAGTTGCTTATATAAAACTCGGATGGGCTTTGGGTCAGACAAACGACCTGGAAAAAGTAAGGGAGATCATGCTTACGCCAATTGCGGGTGAAATTACAGAACGCGAACCGAGCAACGGGTATCTGATTTACCAGGGCGGGATTCCTGAAGTAGAGGAATTTATTTCAAGATACATGAAGTAAGCCCTTCTCAGGGCTCATCGCCAATTACAATAAACTCCGGGTTGCCGGGGCGAAGCTGATCGTATATTCTTTTAAGGGCGCGGTATGCTCCCTGGCTGCCTCTTTGCAGACATATCCTGTAGTAATGGATCGCCTGCATTTTATCCATTTTTACGCCTGTACCTGCTTCATAACAATGGGCAAGGGCCATATCTGCCAGCAGCGATCCTGCTGAAGAGGCTTCTGTGAGCGATTTGATGGACATAGCCGAATCCTCATACACAAAATTATCCTGCACGTTTGCAATTGCAATCCTTACCCTGGCTTCGCTGCTGCCCATATTTACAGCCTGCTGCCATGTTTCGATTGCTTTTTTCTTATCCTGCTTCGTAAGATTTCCGGTGTAATAACACATCCCCATTTCCACTATTGACGGCACATGGCCTTCTGCAACTGCCTCTTTAAGAAACCTGAAAGCCTCGGATTCGGGCACCTGGAAATTCAGGCGGAGTGCAACCAGGCCCGCATAGGCAAATCTCGCATCGGAATTTTTCCTGTCCAGCTGGGTTTTAAGCAGACTGAAGAATTCCGGGTTCTGTATAAGCGACATCAACAGCCGGGGTGCACGCCTGGAATCCAGCCTTGTAGCCCTGATATACTGAACGGCAGCGAGCACCAGGTCACGCTTTACTCCTATCCCCTTTTCATAACACCTGCCTAACATGGTCTGCGCTTCGGGACTCCCGGATTCAGCCGCTTTTTTAACTATATTTATTACTTTCATGTCAGCCTTCAGTGTGCTGTCGCTGATAGTAACGGTACCCAGTGCGTGCTTTAACTCTTCATCGCCCTCGCGCAGCACTTCTTTGAGCAGTGTAATGTCATCCACCTTATTGAGCGAGTCCTCCCTGAAACTGAGATAGCTCATTGAAACAGCAGGATTAACGTAAGAAATTGCAGTAGAATCGCTTTGGGATTTTTTTGTGTTGTCTGAAGGGTCCGGATCATATCCAAACCCCGCTAAATATTTATTCAATTCCAGCAACACTTCCTTTGCCGGTTTGTAGCCCGAGGCTGCCGCCTTTTTTATATACAGATAAGATTTATGCAGGTCACGCGGAACAACAAGATTATCCAGATACATCAACCCCACAACATATTCGGCTTCAACCATGCTGTCCTGTGCTGCCTTGAGGAAATATTCGTATGCCCCGAAAGGATTCCACTCCGTGCCCCAGCCGTTATTCATAAAAATTCCGAGGTTGTAATTTGCAGCGGCAAGATTCTGGGCGGCTGCTTTCTGCGTCCAGTAAACGCTTTTTACAGTATCAGCCTGAAAACCCTTCCCGAGGAGATAACGGATTGCTAGCTCATGCTGCGCCAGGGCATTTCCATTATTGGCTTCTTTCATTAAAAAATAACTTTGCCAGAGGTCGTACGATTCACTTACCCTCTTAAAGAGAGAGGATGAATCGGGGTATTGATAGTCTTTATAGACCGGACTGTTGGGATGCTGCTGGCTGAACAGGATATCCTGCATTAAAACAGATAACAATACTGTTATGAATATGAATTGTTTTTTATTAAAAACTCTCAGGATTACTTTCCTTTTTCATTTAACCAGCTATAATTACACAATAAAGGGGGATAATTTCAATGCATTAAGGGTCCGGCATCCCCGGATAATACGCGAAAGCATGGATGCATTATTATTTCTCTCATGCGTCCATGCTTTCCCTGCATTCAGAAAACTGCGTCATTGTTCCCTGATTTAACAGTCCCAATTAATTATTTGTTTCCGGTTTGCGAGTCCTTTTCTCTTTTGCTACGGTAATAAAATGGATATAGGCGCTGAGAACCAGCGTAGTGATTACCTGCAGATAGACCGGAGTGCTTATCAGTTCTGAATCGAGCAGGGCCAGGCTGATAAATGCAAATTTTACCACATAATAAAAAACCTTGCCTATCAGTATGCTCATCAGTGCCGAATTAAAGGCATTAAACTTCTTGCTGAATTCGTAGTACAACCATACGTTCAGCAGCAGTTCCGAAGTAATCAGTATAGTTTTTTCCATTGAAGGATGCGTGGAAATAAGCAGAGAGAACAAAGGAAGCGTAAGTGCAATCAGAAAATTATTGATCCTGCCTGAATGGGCCATTGAAAGAATGAGCATTATTCTCATAGGTTCAAGCAGATACAGTGGAACATTCAGCATATGTGAAATTGTAGGAACGAAATAAATAAAAGCAAGCGCTGTTATATCCAGTAAGATACTTTTTACACTTTCTTTTGATCTTAAAAAAGTTAAAATATACTCCATAATCAGCCTCTTAAAAAATTACTCCGGCAAATTTAATGTACGTGAATATAAGATTTTTTTCTATTTTAATAAATTAAATTATTATTTTTACGCATATATCAAAAAGCCAAAAGTAAATAAATATTTCAAATCCGTGTGCTTATAAACTTAAAAAATGGATGGTTTCCATGGATAGAAGGGAGTTTATCAAAAAAAGTGTGGCTGCCTCAGTAGCAGCCGGTTCCGCGCTCAGTCTGGGCAATATAAATAACCTCTGGGCATATGGCAGCATGGCAGCCTCTGCCTACGATCTGGTGGCAGTAAAAGGCGGTGAGCCGGATGTAATGTTCGACAAGGCCATAGAATCTCTGGGCGGAATGAAAAAATTCGTTAAAAAGGGCCAGACAGTAGTAGTAAAACCTAATATCGGGTGGGATGTTGTGCCCGAAAAAGGAGCAAATACAAACCCCAAACTGGTAAGCAGAATTATACAGCACTGCTATAATGCCGGAGCAAAGGAAGTGCTTGTATTCGATCATACATGCGACAACTGGACTAAATGCTATTCCAACAGCGGAATTGAACGCGCGGTTAAGGATTCCGGGGGAAAGATTGTTACAGGCGCATTCGAAAGCTATTATCACGACGTAACAGTTAAGGGTAAGAGGCTTACTTCTGCCAAAATACACGAACTAATCATGAGTTCCGACGTATTTATTAACGTCCCTATCCTCAAAAACCATGGCGGCGCAAAGATGACCGCTTCAATGAAAAATCTGATGGGAATTATATGGGACAGGGGTTACATGCATGAAAACGATCTGCAGCAGTGTATTGCAGACCTGGTTACCTTCAAAAAACCTCATCTTAATGTTGTTGACGCATATTATGTGATGAAAAACCACGGTCCGCGTGGTGTATCCAAAGAGGACCTGGTTACAATGAAGTCTCAGATCATTTCAACAGATATCGTTGCTGCCGATGCTGCAGCCGCAAAGCTATTCGGTTTTGAACCAAACGATATCCCCCACATCAAGCTGGCTGCAGGTATGAATCTGGGCAGGATGGATCTGGACAAGCTTTCTATCAACAGAATTAAGATTTAATAAGGATTTTATTTAGTTAATGATATTCGTTCGATTAAAAAAAGTAAGGGTTGCTGTCTCCCTCATTTTCCTGATACTAACAGCTTTGGTATTTGTGGATTTTAAGAATTATCTGCCGCAGGCTGCATATAAGTATCTGCTCTATATGCAGTTTGTACCTTCGTTCTTCAAATTCCTTAACATTGCAAGCCTGTCGGCAGCGGGTTTCATATTTATAATTATACTTACACTGCTTTTCGGCAGGATTTATTGCTCCAGCATATGCCCTTTGGGAACACTTCAGGATATTGTAATTTATATTACCGGAAAGTTAAGAAAGAAAAGGCGCTTCCGCTTTTCGAAACCGCAGAATCTGCTGCGCTATTCCCTGCTGGCACTTACAGTCATCACCGCACTGGGCGGCAGTCTGGTAGTTCTGGACCTGCTGGATCCATACAGCAATTTCGGCAGGATATCTTCAAACCTGGTGCGTCCTTTGCTCATTCATCTTAACAATTTTACAGCACATACACTAGAGCAGTTTAAGATATATTCACTCTATCCGTTTGAGTTCAGAATATTAAGTTACATTGCCGCCGGCTTTGCGGTTGTTTTTTCGGTATTTGTCATCTGGATGTCTTCTGTAAAGGGCCGGCTCTACTGCAATACAGTTTGCCCTGTTGGAACACTGCTCGGCATACTCTCAAGGTATTCCTTTTTCAGGATAGCAATCGATACTGAAAAGTGCAAGGGTTGCGGGATCTGCGAACGGAAGTGTAAATCAGAATGCATCGATAACAAGACACGCTCGGTGGATTTCAGCCGGTGCGTGAGCTGCTATAACTGTTTTACCGTATGCCCCAGCGACGGGATGACGTACAAAAGGTTTTCAGCAAAGAAAATCCCGGTAAAACCCGCTGGACATGACGACAGTAAAACGGACCTGAAGAAGAGGGACTTTATCATTCATACTTCGGCTTATATACTGGGACTTACCGGCCTTGCTAATGCTCAGGCAAAAATAAAAAGCTATAAGAATAATTCAATCCCTACAGGGAAGAAGAATCCGGTTACCCCTCCCGGCTCACTGGGCGTAAAGCATTTTACAAGCACCTGCACAGCCTGCCATCTTTGTGTCAGTGCCTGCCCGACTCAGGTTTTACAGCCATCTTATCTCGAATACGGGTTTCTGGGAATAATGCAGCCCAGGATGGATTACAAGACGAGCTTCTGCAACTTTGAATGCACTGTTTGCGGAGAGGTATGTCCTAATGGCGCCATTTTACCGCTGGTTCCGGATAAGAAAAAGACCACTCAGCTTGGCAAGGCAAAGTTTGTAAAGGGTGACTGCATTGTGGAGACTGAAAACACGGACTGCGGTGCATGTTCGGAGCACTGCCCAACCAAGGCCGTTAACATGGTGCCCTACAAGGGCAAGCACACAATTCCTGAAGTAAAGGAGGAAATCTGTATTGGCTGCGGAGCATGCGAATTTGCCTGCCCTGCAAAACCATACAAGGCCATTTACGTGGAAGGTAATCCGGTTCACCTGACTGCTAAAAAGCCCGAAGTAAAGAAGATTCAGGAAAAAGTAGATTACAAGGAAGATTTTCCTTTCTGATTATATACCCTGAGGGCCTGAAAGCCCTCAGGGTAAAATTCAATTACTTCATCAGAATCATTTTTTGCGTCTGCAGGAAATTTCCGGCTTTTATCCTGGCAAAATAGATACCGCTCGGGAGGCCGGCTCCGTTAAAGCTTACCTTATATGCACCGGCCTTTACGGTGTTATTTTCAAGTACTGCCACTTCCCTGCCGATACTGTCATATACGCGCAGGTCAACCATGGTTTCCTTAGGCACGGTATATTCCAGCACAGTAGAGGGGTTGAACGGGTTTGGATAATTCTGCTTTAAAGAAAATTCAGACGGCAATCCCGGGGTTTCGGCTACGTCAGTTGAAATACCGCCTATCCATGAAGCGCCCACTACTTTTATAGTTCCGGAATTGGCTGCTGTTGTATCCGTTACAATGCTCACGACGTTGCCGCTTTTACTCATGAACATATACTCTACAGCCCCTCCATATATTGTGGGCACATTATCCTGTATGGTGGTTCCCCTGTTGCTTATCCTTACTCTGATTGCCTCTACAGTATTGCCGCCAGGCATTTTCATTGTTCCATATGCATCCACCTTATAGCTGACAACCCAGGTTGTTATCTTGGTTGTGGTCCCGAACCCTCCGATTGTTGATACGGTGCTGTCTTTATATGTCTGGTCCCACGCAGTTCCGAATGTGAGCGGAAGCTTATAAACAGTATATGCAGGTATATTGAACGATTTGTTAAGCACCGTCATGCCAGGCATCATTTCACCTCTTGATTCCATTCCCAGCATTTCGTAATTGGCATCCAGCTTGTAATACATATAAGCTTCAAGAGAGACACCGGCAATGCTGTCCTTTGTCGAAATTGCGACGTTAGCTGCGGGAAAATCTGCGTAGAAAGGGGTGGAAGCCGCAGATTCGATGGTTGATTTGCTGCTGAAACTGGATTTCAGCGCGGAAAAATCCCATGTGGTCGCACCCGTTGTTCCGATATTGATGGAGGCTTCGGTGGTATCCACGGAGCTGGTATAGGTTCTTCCGACTGCAAACTGGGTCAAGAGATCCGACTTGGTAATGGTGATTTGGGGATAAAACGTCTGACAGGCAAAAACAGTCAGTACAATTGCAAAAAACAGTATGTTCTTTTTCATAACGCATCCTCTCAGGTTAATTAGAAATGTGTATCTATATATTAATAATCTTAGCTTTTACCTTATCAGAGCATCAACATACCTTTCACTGAATATATACTAATTATTTTATTAGTAAAAAACAATCATTATTTCATTTTTCAGCCCGGATTATTTTTAGTGGAGGAAAAGTATCAAAGAGGTAGGGACCCGTGGTTTCGACTTTCAGATTCAGCTTCCTCAGTTCATCTTCATATTCCCTGATATTCTTGTAGTCCGAGAGTATCAGCTCTCCTCCCGGTTTCAGCACTCTTGTAATTTCACGGCAAGCCTTCAGCCTCTCATCCTGCGTGGGGATATTGTGCAGGCAAAGGTTAGTCAGCACCACATCAAAGGAGTTATCAGGGAATGACATATTTACCACGTTCTCATTAAGTACCTGTACTTTGCTGCTCACCTTTTCAAGTTCTGCATTCTTCAGGGTCAGGTCGATTGAGTTATCCTTCAGGTCCCTGCCGTTCCAGATATCGATGCCCGTAGCCATGCCTGAGGAAAGACGTTTTGCGGCACCGATCATGAGCAGTCCCCTTCCAGTACCGACATCAAGAACATTCTCATTTCCTGTCCATTTTACCAGGTTAAGCATTCTCTCCCTGTGGACATACTTTCCGGATTTTGAATAAAGCAGCATGAGTACTGCAGAAGCAATCAGCGTGCTGCCATAGAACACTCCAACCCATATCAGATCTATACTGATGCCAGCCAGTTCCACTTTGGGAAACAGTATTCCAAGCAC
>JBLMZM010000271.1:0-4707 GCA_050258815.1 Ignavibacteriales bacterium | reverse complement strand
GAAAGTATATGGTCTTTAAACGGCAGGTGAATGGTAAAAAATCCGGTCGTAACGGCAATCGTATCAGAGAGCGATTGTACGGACAGGTCTTTGAGTTCAATATGTAAAGGGGCCTTGACCTGAGCGAAATCCTGGCGGGTAATGGCTACCCATTCTTTTTTATCCTTTACAAGGAAGTCGCCGCCACCTGTAAACCCTGAAAAATTTTCGCTGAAGTGTGTCGTAAGGCTGTCGTCGCGTGTTGCATACATCTTAAGATAATTTTCAAAAAGCTGCTGCACGCTCTGCCCGTCAGGCATTCTAAGATCTCCGCTTTTGCCCGAGTTTTCGCTATGCTCAGTGTGTGTGCTGCTGTCTTTCCCGCCTGACCCATCGTTCGTTCCCGCGTTCCCATTATGACTGCGGACGTTTATCTCTTTTTCATACAAGGACTTCAGCCTGGCATAGTCCTGCTTTAATGCGGCTAATTCCTGCGAAAGAGCCTCTTTGGTTTTATTCATATTTATCTGATCCGGGCTGAAGACCCGGACACTTCTTAATTTATATTTGCTTTGTATTTATTCCAGCTAAAAGAGCTGCTGGCAGATAGTCGTTTTAATTGATGCATAACATACTGCTTTTTTACTGAAAAACAAAAGATGTGTTTGCCTCTCCTTCTGCTTATAAAAATACCTATCCATATTCAAAACCATGTACAGCTTAAAGTCCTGAGCTATTCTCCCCTGTTTTTTACTTTCATATCGTACTTTCATTCTAGTTAGATCAGAGTGGACATACAAAATTTCCAGGAATCAGTTAAATTTCCCACTATTAATTTAAATCACCTATATTGCCGGGACGTATACAAAAGGCGGGAATACTTATACATTATCATCATCTACAAACACTCGTCACGGAATAGTCCGGTAACGAGCAAAGAAAAGACTTCCTGAAGACTTGAGAAGATAACTTAAAAATGCACTGGCCTCTTCCCGGAAGATTCTCTGGCATGAGCCAGACCTCTTCCGGAAAGATGGCTGTAAGAAAGAGAAAAACAGCGGGTTTATTTTAAGACTGTCATTTTTTTTGTATCGGAAAAGCTGCCTGCTTCAAGCCTGTAAAGATATATACCGCTTGGAAGAGCTTCAGCATTAAGTTTTATCTCATATGTGCCGCAATCCTTAAATCCGTTTTCAAGGATCATTACCTCCTGTCCAAGCTGATTAAACAGTTTGAGACTTATATTTGCTGCCTGAGCCAGAGTATATTTTATAGTTGTAACCGGATTAAAGGGATTGGGAAAATTCTGTATTAAAGAAAAGTTTCCGGGCAGCCGGGTATCTCCGGCTACTGATGTATTTTGAGCTTTTATAAGCCTGACATCATCCAGATCCCATATATCCCCGGTATTTGCCGTACCACTGCCGTCATCATAAGAATTGTCAACCCTGAAAGCTATAAAAACCTCCTGGTTGAGATATTTAGACATGTCGAGCGAAGCACTCTGCCATTCGCTGGGTGTTGCATCACTGCCGGAATAAGCAGGCCGCCCGTTAGTTCTTGTATATGTAGCAAGGCTCTCGAAGGATTTTGTATCGGTCTGCGAAGCACCCACCGAAACCATCACTTCCATCTTGCTGCTGTACTGAGCTCCGCAAAACTTCCTGTAATCAAAAGTAAGTATTTTGCTCGTATCAGAAACCAATACTTTTTTCGTAATCAGATAACCGCTTGAAGTATAACCTATCCTTGCCACATTAGTAGGTGCTCCGCCATTACTGGGTTTTGCTGTGCTCTTAACAGACCACAAGAACGAATCACTGCCTTCAAGGTTCAGGGATTTCCATCCCTGCGGAGGAACACCGCTGTCAAAAGTCTCATTGAGTTTTTTATCAGAAACTGGATTCTGAGCAGCTGGTTTAATGAGTATATTATAAACGGCATTAATTACTGCGTTTTCAATATTATAGAAACCATTGGATTCAGAAGAAAATTTGCTGCCGCCATTTGTGATAAATACAATCCCAAAGAGTGAATCGGGAGAATAATACATATCACTCAGAAGTCCATAAGCTTCCCCCGGTACTCCGACCATTTTCTGCGCCGGGATCAGAGCCTCAGCAGTCTGAAAGGCATAACCATATTTATTCCAGAATCCATCATTTGCTCCATTTGAGCCATTATATATCCATTTGGGACTATGCATTGCCGCAGCAGAACTGTCGCTTAATACCCTAATACCATTATAGGCTCCGTTTTTCATATGAGCCGTCATGAACTTTGCAAGATCTTCAGCACTTGTCCTTAATCCTCCGGTAGGAGAAAAGATAAAACAGTCTTCACCCAATTTGTAATTAGAAAGATCACGCGGGGTAGGTTTTATTCCATTATAGTTATCGGCCTGCGGAACCCAGGAACCTCCGGACTTCCTGTAAAGTACGGCAATATTGGGAAAGTCATTAGAAGCAAAATCATCTATATTATAGCTTGCATTCATGCCAAGTGGAATCAGAATGTGTTCTCTTACATAAACATCAAATCTCTGATTGGATATTTTTTCAATTATAGCTCCCAGGGTACTGTAGCCTAAATTACAGTATTGAAAGTAGGTGCCGGGTTTTCTGTTTGCGAATGCATCTGAAGATTTCAGTGAGCTTATAGAACCATATCCCGCATTATCAGTAAGACTGGAAGTGTGAGTTAATAACATTGAAACAGTGATAGGATCATTCGGGTAATTGGGATTCCTGACTGAATAGCCGAGGAGTGTGCCGATATCATCAGTCAGGCTCATTTTCTTTTGTTCGCAGAGCTGCATAATTGAAGTCGCAACAAATGATTTGGAAACGGAGGCTATCCTGTAGATTGTCTTTGAATCAACAGGAAGATTCTTATCCATATTTCTTTTCCCAAAGCCCTGTGAGTAGATTATCTTATCATTTTTTACAACGACAACTGACATGCCGGCAACATCCAGACTCGCAGCTATGCCTGACAGGCTTTTTGTTAAAGAATCCTGTGGCGTCTGTGCTAAGACTGATATTGACCAGACTAACATGAGGATGGAAATAAATTTTCTTAACATATTTTTCTTTTGCCCCGGTGAATATTTATTCCGTGTAAGGAATGTTATGTTGATTAAAAATCAGTTACTGACCTATTAAAACCTTTTGGTATCAGGCCGAGGCAAAATAATTTAATTCCGGATTACATGCTATTACATCAATTGGTAGTTTTATGTTTATATAGCTGCTTTGATTGCAGATTTTTTCACAAGACTGAAGAAAAGTCGGTCAGATTTCTTTATATTTATCTTTGGAGTTGTCCTCTGAAGGATTTCTATTTGTTGCCTGAGAATTATGTTTTCAAGTTTTGGCTGAGCTTTTGTCCTGAATGAATTCAGAAAGAATAAAAAGGAGACCTGAGTATCGTGACTATTTATTAATTATTGACAGGTTAGCCGCCTTAAGCTCCAACAGTACCCGTCCTGACTTCTCCAGCTCTCTTGTAATTGGCAATAATCACTCCACTTGGTGTAGTCAAACTTTCAATTAATGTTAATGCTGCCGGAACCGTACCATTGTCAAACAACTTTTTTCCTTTACCAAGAGTCAACGGGAATATTTTGAGCCAGAGTTCGTCAACTAAATCATTTTCGAGTAGCGTCTGAATGAGCTTGCCGCTGCCCCATACTTTTATGTCTGACCCTTTTGAATTTTTGAGTTCTTCGATATCGGCCAGGCTACTGAGGAAAATTGAGTTTTTCCAATCTGACTTTTTAATGGTCTTTGACATGACGTATTTTGTGACATCATTAATACCCGGCCATCCATTTTCATGCTCTGGCCAGTAGCCGGCAAAAATTTCAAATGTTTTTCTGCCCAAAAGAAGATCGGCAGGTTTCATTTCGTTCTCCAGGACCTTACCAAAAACTTCATCACCATACGATGCAGTCCAGCCACCATATTTGAAACCGCCCAATGTATCTTCCTCTGGCCCACCAGGTGCCTGCATTACTCCATCTAATGTAATCATTGATATAACAATTATTTTTCTCATGTATTTACATCCTCAAAAGCTTAGTGTATAAGCACATTTTATTATTAATCTGCATATAATATATGTATTTGTAAAGGAATAATTATACGAAAGCAAAATGATGTCGCGTATGTTATAGAAAGTAAATAAATCGGATTCAGAGTTATGCAAAATCGGTTTACAAACCCGACTAGTTATCACCGGGTATAAGGACTTTGCAAATCTCAGCCCGACCTCCACAGCACCAGGCGTGCAGATTTTACTCATCTGCTCTTTTCAATTGAACTAGCCTGTAAGATTTCTGTGTGAAATACAAATTACAACCCACTCTTTCTCATCATCGATCATCAGACAAAAGAGGAGATGCCTTTTGAGTTATACAGGAAATTCGAGCAGATATGGCTTTAAACAGGGACACCCCATTCAGGTCACTTATTTTGCCCCTGTCTAATATATGTCAAGCATATAACTGTCGGGAACTAATTATTCTATACGAAAGTTATACATTATGTTAAACAATTTATAAAAAGGAGTGATACAATGAAAACTTATAAAATGATTCTTGGTGTTTTATCTTTCGTTTTTATGTTCGGTTCTTTTGTAAATGCGCAGACAGCCCGCCTGCAGGTGATCCACAATTCAGCCGATATTGCTGCAAAATCCGTTGATGTGTATCTTAACGACAAGCTT
>JBLMZM010000270.1:0-4933 GCA_050258815.1 Ignavibacteriales bacterium | reverse complement strand
CGATGACGCCTTCTTTAGTTAATTGTCCGTTAATATATTGCCGTGCAGCCTCGTTCATCGCATAGTTCAGTTTTGAAGTCAGCTCCAAAACAGCGTAATACTTTTCAGCCAGCGAGGCATCAAGGCCAGCCAGCGGGAATAAAACGTTCTTCTCAAATTCTATCCTTTCCTTACCCGGGAAGGCCATGTCTATCCCATAATTAGCACTGCCTTCTGCGATCAGCGATTGCGGACTGTACAGCGGGTAAATGGTATATTCAACCCAGCCTCTTTCACGGACCAGGTGCTGTTCCAAAAGCGCGTTATAAACATGATGACCGGGATAACCCTCGTGGCACGCCAGATCAATGGCACGGTCTATATATATAGGTAATTCTGTATTAACCTGGATCAAACTGAATGCATTGCCCTTATACCAGTTGTAGGCTCCCCAGGGTACTCCGGTGACGTATTCTACTGAAAAATTTTCATTATCAGGGAGTTTAATATGCTCTAGTGTCCTTCTCCTGCATTCATTGATTGCAGCCTTAAAAACAGTGTCAACTCTGTCACGGGGGATAATAAAACCTTCCTTAAATTTTCCCAGCCTCTCCGCCATTGTCCCATTGCCGGGCAGGATACTGTCCAGACTTGCAATAATATTGGCGAAATACTCATTGCTGTGTGCAGGTGCAATTGCATCATACAGAGCCTTTGATTCATCATCAAAGCTCAGCTTCAGGCCATTCAGAATTTCAACCCTGGCCCTTACAGCTGCCATCTGGTCTTTCAAATACATGTAGCGAAGTCTTTCACTCTCATTAAGTCCGGAAACAGAAATAGTTTTCAGACTGTTTAATATATCGTCGGCTTCTTTCAGAAAAGCATCATGAGGAAATTTATTTTTCTGAGCGGGTGTAAGTGCAGAAGGTTTCCATTCATCGGGACCGTAATAGGCATCCACATAGCCGTCATCGTACAACCCGATTTTCAGGACCAGTTTCACGTAAGATTCGGCAATTTTATCCATGGTAACCTGATTCCTGTTGCTAAAAATAATGTTAGAAAAAAGAAATAATATTAATACTGGGGAAATACATTTTTGAATATTCACCTTAACCTCATTGGGAAAACTTTTTTTAATACAGCAATTAATAAATTACTTTAATTATTGAAAAATAACTGTTATCCTGTGTAAAAATCAACATACCAAATTGCAAGAAAGTGTATGATTGCCTGGTCCAAATTCTTGTAACGTCTAACATTTTAAAATTTATTTTTGTAAATTACGTGCGAAATTAAACGGATTAATGTTTAGTTTATTAATTAAGAAATTGTTTTACATGAAAGATTCTCAAATAAATATTTTGCTTATTGAAGATAATCTTGGGGACGTTCACCTGATTAGCGAATTGTTGCACGATGCTGAAACAACTGAGTTCAAAGTTGAACAGGCTTTCAGATTGTCAACAGGCATTCAGCGTTTAGCAAAAGGGGGAATTGACCTTGTCCTGCTGGATCTGGGATTGCCGGACAGTGTGGGATTTGAAACATTGCAGAAACTTTTGCCCGAGACCAAAGGTATACCGGTTGTAGTACTTACCGGACTTGAAGATGAAGAAATTGGTATAAAAGCTGTAAAGGCCGGGGCTCAGGATTATCTGGTTAAATATCAGATAGATCCGTTAATATTGTTCCGCTCCATACGGTTTGCAATAGAAAGGAAACGAATAGACGAAATTAAATATGAGTAATTTTTGTAGCTTGGTTAATATATTATGATTTTATCCGGTACTCTCAGTGGATAAAATTTATTTCCCCGTTATCTTTACAGCAAGTTTGCTTACTTCACAAATCTGATAGTTATAACCTTTATCTTTTATTAAAACTATTCTTCCGTTTGCCTGCAAAGTTTCAAGTATGTGATTTACTATCAGTCTGGAAGTTTTTAATGCTTTTGAGAGAAAGGCAGAATTAAGTTTCTGTATCTGATTCTTGTTGCTGTGTTTAAGAACTATTTTAACCAGACCGGAAAACAGGTCCGAATATTCAGTAATACGGTCCTGAATATACCTTTCAGTGCCATCAAAAGTAATTGAGAAGATATACTGGGTATAATTTCCTTCATCATAAGATATTTTTTTACGGATCAATTTCTTTTTATTCAGTGCCTCCAGACAAGCAATTGTAGCCTTCACAGATAAAGACAGCGGATAGAATTCTCTGCTAATTTCAGTTAAAAATATGACTGGTGATTCAAATCTAATGGCATAATCATAAATTATTTCGAAAACTTTGTTTTCCGTAATGATGTCGGAACCAGAATCCGTTTCTCCCTTTGTCACTGAACCTTTTTGATTTGTAAACAGTTGAGAGTATGTCTTGGAATCCATAATCAAACTCCGTTTTACGAATTTATGTAAATATAATAGTATGCTGATGGATTTTTTCTGGTATCTTCCTGTATAAATAAGTTAAGAATTCAAATATTAAAAACAAGAAAAATTTTAAACTTCATCTATTTTTTAATATACCTTATATTTAAGGTAATATCCTAATTAGTAAATAGAAAAATTAAATTAAAAATCGTATATTTTATGCTTCAAATTTGAATTGGACACGAAATTGAATAAAGATAAACCTAAATCATTCTGTGGTATTTTTGGCGTTTTTGGTACTGATTCTGCGGCTTATGCGACATATTATGGACTTCATGCACTTCAGCACAGAGGGCAGGAAGCCTCCGGCATCGTATCTGCGCAGGATTTTAATGGAAAAGTACTTTTTAACATTCATAAAAATCTGGGGCTCGTTTCCGAAGTATTCCACGATCCCAATATTATAAAGAGTGAACTTATCGGATCTGCTGCAATAGGCCACAACAGGTATTCTACGACCGGTGCTTCCGAGTCCAAGAAGAATATACAGCCTTTTGTAGTGAATTACCGCATGGGTCATCTGGCTATTGCTCATAATGGAAACCTTACAAATGCCCATATTTTAAGAGAAGAGCTCGTACATGACGGGGCTATTTTCCAGACAACAAGTGATACTGAAGTTATTCTGCACTTAATAGCCAGGAGCAAGCTTGAGGACCAGGTAAGTCAGATTATTGAAGCTCTGAGAAAGGTTGAGGGAGCATACTGCCTCCTGATTCTTACAGAAGATAAATTGATTGCCGCCAGAGATCCATATGGTTTCAGGCCATTGGCGCTTGCGAATTTAAATGGGGCATTTGTTGTTGCTTCTGAAACCTGTGCATTCGACATCAACAGTGCAAAATACATACGTGATATTGCCCCAGGTGAAATTGTCGTTATCGACAGGGAGGCGCTTGAAACAAAGGAAGTTAAGTCATTCCGGATCTTTGATAGTACCCCGGTAAAAAAACAGTGTATTTTTGAGTATATTTATTTCTCACGCCCTGACAGCAAAATATTTGGGCATAGCGTCGACAAGATGAGACGCAAATTAGGTAAGGTGCTGGCGAAGAAACATCCTGTAAGGGATAAGGACGGAGAGAAGGTTATTGTCATAAGCGTGCCCGACAGTTCAAACACAGCAGCCCTTGGATATACTAGTCAGCTTGAAAAAGATGGTATTAAAGCTAAGTTTGAAATCGGTTTGATAAGGAGCCACTATATTGGCCGGACATTTATTCAGCCGGGCCAGTCGAACAGGGAAGTTGGAGTCCGTGTAAAGTTCAACATTGTAAAAGGTGTTCTGGAAAACCGTACTGTAGTTTTAATTGATGACTCAATTGTAAGAGGTACAACATCCAAGCAGCTTATCAATCTAGTCAAAGAGGCTAATCCTAAAGCTATTCATATCAGGATTTCTTCACCTCCTATTATGCATCCATGTTATTATGGTATGGATTTCCCATCCAGGGATGAACTCATTGCGAATAAATTCGGCGGGAATATCGACCGGATAAGGGATTACCTGGAAGTTGACAGTCTGGAGTATCTTACAAAAGAAGAAATGCTGGAAGCTATGGTCGAACAGGATCCGGAGCATTTTTGTACAGCGTGTTTTACTGGTGAATATCCTACAGAAGTGAATGAGTATTTTAAGAAAGAAGTATATGAAGATTAAATAATAGTTTCCCTAATCAGTGGTTTTATGATAAATATTAAAGAGATCTATACAAAATCCAATCTTTTAAGTTTGCTGAGATTATTTATCAGTATCCCTGTCTATTTTTTATTATTTAAATTTGAAAAATCATATACATATAAAAGTGTAATACTAGGTCTGCTGCTGGCAGCCTGTATAACAGATTTTCTTGACGGTTATATTGCCCGTAAATATCATGAAATTACAGAACTGGGGAAAATAGTTGATCCTCTTGCCGACAAGGTACTTGTGGGTGTAGTAGTACTTCAGCTGTTTTTTATGGGGAAAATCCCGGCGTTTTACTTCTATTCTGTGATCGGGAGAGATATTGTCATATTTTTGGGCGGTATTTTTGTTACGAAAAGAATAGGTAAAGTATTACCATCAAATCTTTTAGGCAAGATTACCGTAACCCTTATTGCCTCTTATATTCTTGCTGTAATCCTGCAGCTGGATAGTTCCATCCCTGCAATATATTATGCATTACTTTATATTAGCCTGATCTTTGTATTCGTTTCATTAATCGGATATATAATAAGGGCAAAAGAATCTTTAACCTGGAATAAAAATGAATCTGTTCAAGAACATTAATTTTGATAAACTGAAAGACGGCTTATCCAAGACAAGGGATAAGATAGTAACAAAAATCAATGAGACAATTACTGGCAAGGCAAAGCTTGATGAGGAATTGCTGGATGAGCTCGAAGAGATACTTATCACCAGCGATATTGGTTATGACGTTGCCACCAGGATCATTGAGAATACGAGAGTAAGATTAAAAGCCGAAAAGGACAGAAGTAAATTAAATGTTATTGACGCAATAAAGGAAGAGCTT
>JBLMZM010000269.1:0-3231 GCA_050258815.1 Ignavibacteriales bacterium | reverse complement strand
TATCGGCGAAGCCTGTTGCCAGGAGATAATAGCCGTAGCAATCGCCCCAGTTGCGGTAGAGTCTTACCTTATGAGTGAGCTCATCAAATTTCTTAATATCCTGGTATTTGGCGATGTTAAGATGGTCGGTAGTAAGCAGGACAGCATTTGAAAGGCTGCCGCACTCGCGGACGCGCACCTGTTTACCGTTCAGTTCAGCGGTAGAGTTATCCCCTATGAGGAATTCATTTAGTACAGGCTGGTTAATAGCGCCCAGTAGTGGCTGGCCGTTTTTCATGAGGGCAATGAGTGTCCCGAATGAAAGAGCGCCGCAGATAAAGCTTTTAGTGCCGTCAATGGGGTCAAGTATCCACTGATATTCTGCCCCTGGGTTATGAGTTCCGAACTCCTCGCCCAGGATGCCATGCTCCGGGAATTCCCTCATTATGAGTTCGCGCATTTTTTCTTCGGCCATTTTATCGGCAATAGTAACGGGAGAGGAGTCGGATTTAGTGTCAATACTTATTTCCGTACGGAAGAATTGACGGATGATCTTACCGCTTTCATCAGCCAGGAACCTGGCAAAATCCTTATATGTTGTCATAATCAAGCCTTAAGAAGTAAAGAGAAAAACGGGGTGATATCCCGCAATAAAATTACCTTTAAAATTACGCAGGAAAATTATAAGTTAACAGATTATTTTTAATAAGACGGTGGATATGAGGACGGTAATACTATTAGCTATATCTAATATATTTATGACATTTGCATGGTACGGTCACTTAAAATTCCGGGACAAGCCGCTTTTTCTTGTAATAATTGTAAGCTGGATGATAGCGTTTATGGAATATCTGTTTCAGGTACCGGCGAACAGGATGGGGTACGGGCAGTTCAACGCAGCGCAGTTAAAGACGATACAGGAAGTAATAACGTTGATAGTTTTCAGTGTATTTTCGATATTATATTTGAAGGAAGACTTCAGGTGGAATTACGCCGTTGGTTTCGGTTTCATAGTGCTGGCTGTATTTTTCATATTCAAGAAGTGGTAAAGTAAAAAAAAAGCGCAGGGTGATAAAAATTCATTTTGCAAAAAAACTAACATTTCCTTATATTTAGGACTTCAAAAAGATCACCTGGAGAGATGGCAGAGTGGTTGAATGCGGCGGTCTTGAAAACCGTTAAGGATGCAAGTCCTTCCGGGGTTCGAATCCCTGTCTCTCCGCACTTAAAAAGAAAGCCCGAAATCGTTTGATTTTGGGCTTTTTTGTTGAACTTTTCAACAATTTTCCTCTCTTAAGACACTGTCTATATTCAAAAGTCTACCCCACTTTGAATTTGAGTTCTATAATGCTTCACTATCCAAATGAGCTGACATTTCTTTCCTGAACATTCCCGATCCAACACTCAGAATTATTCGAAAATCTTTGCAGAAATGGCTAACACAACATAGCTATCCCATTCCCTTTTTAGGTACAAGTTTACCAGATAAAATAATTAGGCGGCTTGTCTGAAATATACGTGATGAAGTCCGTTCACAGCAGGAGCTTTTTCAATCTTTCCTGCTATCTGAATTTCCCTACCTTCAGGTGAATCTTTATTGATTCCGAGATGAGTTCGAGACTTATTGTAATAAGAGACATATTCGCTGAGAATATTTCTAAGATGACTTTCATTCAAAATAATTACATGATCCAGGCATTCTCTTTTTATGCTTCCTATTACCCGCTCGACATAGCCGTTCTGCCAGGGTGAGCGGTAGGATGTTACAATCTGCTTAATTCCAAGATTACTTACTCCATTTGTAAATACATTGCCGTACCTGGAATCACGATCTCTTATTAAGTACTTTGGTGTGTCGTAGCTAAAGAGCAGGTTTCTTATCTGCTGAAGAGTCCATTCTGCTGTTGGGTTCTTTGTGACATTCACATGAACAATCTTTCTCCTGTGGTGTTCAATTACAACCAGAACATGAACCAGATTGAAATTTATAGTTGGAACAGTAAGGAAGTCAATCGAGATGATTTCTTTTGAGTGATTCTTAAGGAAGGTCTTCCACCTCTGACCAGTTGACCTTCCATTTCTTTTTGGCATGTATCTCTGAACAGTAGACTGGGAGACATTGAATCCAAGTTTCTTTAGTTCACCATGAATACGTGGTACACCCCAGAGAGGGTTTTCATTTGCAATCTGCCGTATGAGATCTATTAGTTCCCTATCAAGCTTTGGCCTTCCATCTTTGTGCTTACTTTTTCTTCTCCAGTAGCATCTGAAAGCCGTTCTATGCCATTTGATTACAGTCTCTGGTTTTACGATATAGATTTTATCTTTCCAGTCTGACAGGAAATCTTTCATTATGCCGAAGATCAAGCGGTCAGTTCTCTTTATTTTTAACTTTGGATTTGTTCTTTGGAGGATTTCTATCTGTTTTCTTAAGATTATGTTTTCAAGTCTTAGCTGAGAATTGGTTTTGAATGAATTTAGAAAGAATAGCAAAAGGGATTTTAGCATCGGGTCCATTTATTTGTTAATAGTTACCCGGCAAAGATAAGGAAAGAATGTTTCAGGTTTATACAAAATTCGAGTAAATACGCATGGACGGAGTTTGAACAGAAAGATATTTATATGAATGTGAAACAATTGAAGTATTTAGAAGAAAAAGGCAGAGAACTTTATTATCGTCCTCTGCCTTATAAGGGTTATTTCTCCCAACGTTTTACTTCAAAAGAAGCATCTTTCCGCTTCTGATGAAATTATTTGCACGTATTTCATATATGTACATTCCGCTTGGAAGACTTGAAGCGTTGAACCGAACTGAATAGCTTCCTATTTCCTTATATCCGTCCACAAGGGTTGCAACTTCCTTTCCAAGCATATCATAGACTCTGAGGCTTACCTTTGATGCCTGAGGAATATCAAAGTTTATAACGGTAGAAGGATTAAATGGATTAGGATAATTCTGTAAAAGTGCATATTCAGTTGGTTTTTGTATATCATTATTGGACTTATATACAAATTTATTTTCCAGGTTATAATCTACTTCGCCATTATCTGGCAATAATAACGTGTAGAGCTCAGAGGCTTTATCTATGCCCATTTCTTCTTCAATTTCATCTAGAATTGAAATTGCAGTATTATTGTCCCTGAAACCTAAGGCATAGATTAGGAATTTATCAATTTTGACTTCCTGTTTACCACTTGCTATTAGTTCATCAGCTATGCCAAGCGCCGATTTATATTCTCCTATTCCATAAT
>JBLMZM010000268.1:0-41184 GCA_050258815.1 Ignavibacteriales bacterium | reverse complement strand
CAGCTGGTAGAAGTATATTCCGCTTGAGATGTTCCCTGCGTTGAATTCTGACTGGTAGCTGCCTGCTTTCATTCTGGCAGCAACCAGCGTTGTTACTTCCCTTCCAAGTACGTCAAATACTTTCAGCGATACGTTTCCATCTGAAGGTAAGTAATAACGTATGGTTGTATTAGGATTAAATGGATTGGGATAATTATTCTCAAGCTTATAATAACCTACTTCACTTTTTTTTTCAACCAGCTGGCCGTCCTTTACTGATGTAACTACAACATCCGGTGAGAGCTTCCTGTTTATCATAATCATCACCGCATCACCAAGTATGTACCGGCCGTTTGTTACGCTGCTGTTATCCAGTTTTACTACGCTTTGCATTCCCTTTTTAAGGTAGACATCCTTCAGTTTATACCATCCTTTATTTTTGGATGCTGACTGGTCAACAATAACTTCCGATGAATCAGTTAAGGAATAAACCTTATAGGAAGCCTTGTCTGAAAGTGTAATATTTGGCTCAACATAGGCATATACACCAAACCAACCATCATAAGGCACGTCAATCTTATATGTTATTGAAGAATATGACGTATCATTTGAAAGCAGGACATTAGGTTTGTATCCAATTGCTGAGCTGACCTCTTTTTTCCAGTTGCCCTGTTTAATTATCTGTGAATCATCATCTTCGTTAACAATTGTTGCCTTTGGGCGCCAAACTTTGCCGTTTCTGTAAGGCAGCAATGCAGGTTTTGAATATACTGAGGTTTTCAGTGTATCACCGTTTTTTCTGTTGATATTTGCAATTCCCTCATAGAAGAAAAACGTTTCACCCATCAGGCCGTGGCTTCTGTTTTCCTTTACGCAGTTGACTATATTATCTGCGGGAATAACGTAAGAACCCACCTTTGCAAGCATACCCGGGAATGAAATGCTTTTCTTGTCCGGAGAAATATCCTGCATAGTCCTGTTCAGAATCCACTGATACTCGGAAAAGCTTCTTGCCGGAGGGTTGGGATATATTTGCGGAATAAAATTATCTACAATACCGTTGTTGACCCATGTGGGGGAATCCTGAAGATGATCGTTGTATCCCCAGTAGTAAGGACTTGGAGCTGAAGAAAGTATAAGGTCCCTGCTCCTTGTTTTTACAGAATCTCTCAGTCTGGATAGAAAGCCGGTAAGCTTGTCTGCCCGCCATTTTTTCCAGTTTGTATCATCATAGTTTGCCGGCGGGTTGCTGCCGTTATGTTCGGCTTTATAGATAGATACTGTAACAGAGTCATATCCCCCTTCGACCGGAAGTGCCGGCAGCCTGTCATCTCCCTGCACACCATCGAGATCATAGCCATCCAGCATTTCAGTGCAAAGAGATATTATAAAATTCTGAACTTCCGGATTAATTCCCGACATCCATACAAAACCTGTAGCCGGAGTTGAGCCATCCGTACAGATATTTCCATTACTTAGTCTTGAAGCCCAAGCCGGATATTTATTAATAATTTCATCGTATATTATGCCCGTAGAGTATGAAGTGGCAAAGCCATATTCCATCCATGGGATTACCTCAATTCCATTTCTATGTGCTTCGATAACCAGCCTTTTCAATGGATCGCGGCCTGCACATTTAGGCGATATGGTTCTGTTGAACAGTTTTGTCATTACCTTGCTAGGGAATAATGTATATCCGTTATTCCACATAACCGGGAATATTACATTTACACCAATTGAGGCCAGATAATCCATTGCCTTTGCGATTGTTGCATCGTCATATGTAAGTACTTCACTGTCAACGTTTGTAATCCAGACGCCTCTCAATTCCTGCAGTGACTGGGCAGTAATACTTCCGGAAGGAAGAACAACAGCCAAAAGTGCCAGAAGCAGAATAATTTTCTTCATCATAAAAATTTCGCCTATTCCTTAATTCCGGACAAAAAGAAGGGAGGACATTAGCAGGCCTCCCTTTATTTGCCATAATTGATAAATTAAAACCGGAGTCTGGTGCTCCGGATAGAATCACTTCAAAAGAACCATTTTGTTTGTTTTTGCAAATTTTTCAGTCGTTAAAGTATAGAAATATACGCCATTAGACAAGTTCTTTGCATCAAATTCAACTGTGTGTTTTCCTGCTGAGACATAACCGTTAGCCAGCATAGCTACTTCCTGGCCAAGACTGTTGGTAACAACAAGTTTAACATACATTCCCTGTGGCAATGAGTAGCTGATCGCAGTAGAAGGATTGAATGGGTTAGGATAGTTCTGGTACAGATTGAAATCTGAAGGCACGTTGTTCCCCGCCTTAACATCTGTAGTACCATAGTTGAATCTATAAACACATCTCTGCCAGGCGTCAATAACATACCCGGTCTTGTTATCAGGTGTGAAGGCCACGTCAGAAGGACCGGTCATAGGAGCTCCCTTAGGATCAGGTTTAATCTTCTTTCCTGCTGAAGGAAGTTCATCTACTTGTGAAGCATTTGCTGAAACCAAACCTACTTCGACCTTAAAGCCTTTTACCCATCTTCTTGTTGAATCGATACCTGCAACCCATAATGTTCCATTATTGTCGCATGTAATACCATAAGGTATTGAACTGTTGAAGCTCAGATAATTATCGAGATCAAGGACCCTGAGAGCGCTGTAGTTCTGGTGATTAGTTGTTAAAGTTGACTGGTTATACTGTGTGCCTCCTGTCCATACTGCAATTCCCCCATTCAGCTCTCCGGCATCCTTGGAATTTCTGGATGTGTAGAAAGGAGTTTTGGGATCAAAATAATTCCCATTTGGAACAACTGCACAATCCCTGATTACATCAAAACCGGCTGTTGAAGGTCCGCCTGGTTCTGCATTCTGATTATCAGGAGCCATGTAAGCAGCAAAACCGGATAATTTGGATTGTGTTGAAAAGTTAAATGTACGAATACCTTTTGTATAGTCTGTACCGGCAAATACAATTGAATCCTTCGTTGCTGCTACACCAAGGACAAAAGTTCCCCAGCCTGAGAGATAAGGGCTATAACCATATCTTGTTCCCTTTGAGGTATCACCATCAATATAGTAATAACCGCATGACTGTCCACCAGGTGAAGTAAAGTTATTTATTTTACCTGAAACAAGAATATTATTTTTTATATGCGTAATTCCAACGAGCATCTTAATATTTACGGTATCACCAATAGCTGTATAGTCAATCATTTTAGTAAGCACTGTATCATTAGGATTTTTCAGAAAATAAATAGCATCATGGGCGTTCAGATTCGTAGACCTTGATGAAACGACATAAAGTCTGCCATTATCATCAACAGTGCACAGAAATGGCTGAACGAATGAAGTATCTGTGCCTGGGAAAGTAATTTTTTTTGTATATTTCCACTGAGCGTTCAAGTTAACGGTATAAACCGCAGTCAGCAGGAATACTAAAAGAACGGTACGCATTTTTTTCATGTTTTCTCCATTTATATATTGGTGTTGTTTACCTCAATAATCCGGATTATTTTTAAATCCGGTTAATTATTCGCTGTTTTCCTATAGCTGTCTCTAAAAAGCCCGGGGTATTTTTTTAATCCCTCGTAAAAGAAATAAACCTCTCCGTTTACTCCCCTTTTCCTGTTTTCAGCAATTACAGTCTTCACGTAATCTTCTGATGCATAGTAGCTGCCCAGCTTAAGCAGTATTCCAGGATAGAATTTTGCAAGGTCCTCTTTACTTAGCTGTGAGTTAACTATTTCCTCAAGGGCTTTTATATAGTCAGCTATTTCATATCGGTAAAGCTGAGGACAAACCATATCTACATTCCCCTCCTTAACCCATGCAGGCCAATCCTGCAGATATTCCTCTTTTGACCATGAAAAAAGGCTTGGAGACATTGATACAATTGTTTTACTATTCGCTTCCTTTACACTCTTATAGATCCTGCGCATAAACTCATTTATTTTACCCGCACGCCAGTCGATCCATTTGGCATCCCTGAAGTCCTGTGGCGGTACAGCTCCATTGTGTTCGTTTTTGTATAATCCAACTGTATAGCTGTCGTACCCTGCTTCAACTGGCATTGCTGGCAGCCTGTCGTCACCCTGTATGCCATCAATTTCATAGTTCTTAACCACTTCAAGGATAAGCGACAGAACAAAATCCTGTACTTCCGGATTTAATCCGTTCATCCATTCAAAACCATTTTTCTCAACAAGTTCACCTTTATTGTTTATTGCGCTCCATTCAGGCTTAAGTTTTAACAGCCTTCCGCCATTAAGTTTATACGAGCTGGAAAGCCCGAATTCAAACCAGGCTATAACTTTGATATTTTTTTTGTGTGCTTCATCAACCAGTTCTTTTAGCGGGTCACGCCCTGCAAGCGAAGGGTCTATCTCTTCACCGAACATTTTTTTCATTACTTCGCTGGGATAAAGAGTCATAGCCTTATTCCATACAACCACAAACATAGTATTAATGCCCAGGCTGTCGCAGAGATTAACACCATCTATAATATTCTGTTTTGACTTCAGTATATCGCTGTCGACATTTGTAACCCAGATCCCTTTCACCGGAGGATAGTTTATCTGTGCGGAAATACCGGAGGATAAAGTAATGATCATAAGCAGGACTATAACTGATAAGCCCTTATAAAAATCGTATTTCATAAATTGTCCCGTCATAATTTAATCCTTAAACCCGCTTTCAGGTCAAACATCTGGAAAGTGCTTACGTTGTCCATATCCAGTTCAAGTGAAGGATACAATTCGCCCACAATGTTTTTATATGCGGCTGTAAATGATATTGAAACAGGCTGAATTGGTGTAACAATAAATTCTATGCCCGCATTAAATCCCCCGTTCCAGTCCTGCTGGCTGATGGCAATTGCTTTCTTTAATGAGTAATATGCTGTCTTTGTCTTGTTGGATAATGCTGATACATCAGCTGATAAGGAATCCATTGAATTTCTGTGGAATGTCCATCTGTAGATACCGAAGCCTGCATCTATATTTGTTTCAAAATAATCCGTTCTTATAAGATTATACTTGGTATCAATAGTGAGTCCCGCGACATCCAGATCCATTTTAAGATTTTTAATCGGGAAAGTTACCATCTGGTCGTTTCCATCAATTGTAATCTTGCGTGCAAGGCTCATTCTTTCAGGGTTTACTTTGTCGAACTTCAGGTACTCGGCTTTTCCAAGCCAGGTCCATTTGGGACTCGTCTGAACACCGATATAAAATGCCCCGCCATATGTGGGCTTAAATCTCTCATTAAGTTTTCCTATTGGCATAAAGTAGGCGCCTTCAACACCCGCTATTACCGGCTTAGTCTGTGCATTAACTGAATTCAGGCATAAGCAGGAAACCAGTATAAAAAAAGTCAAATAATATTTTTTCATTTTATAAAAAACATTCTAGTTTAGTGAATCAGTAATTAAAAGTAATTCCAAACCGGGCAGAAAAAATATCTTTTACAGGGAAGTCATCGTAACCATATTTGCCTTTAGTCCGGAACACATAAGCATATTTTATACCCAGATTCAGATTCAGCAGGTCATTCATTTTATAAATAGCATCAAATCCTGCAAGTGCTGCATATGGGTTACCAGTAACGTTTTCAGACATATTTCTGTAGGAATATCCGTACACATAATTATCAAGGTCAGAAAATACCTTTTTCCAGTTTTCTTCTACATAGAGTCTTTTTGAATAAAAGAGCACTCCTGCACCCAGATATGGTCTGGCAGCAAAGTCATCAGCCAGGTCAATTTCATAGCTGCATGTCAGGAACACCGGGAATACGTCCATCTTTTGTACCGGATTAAAGCTTGCTTTATAGCTGGAGTCTTTAAGTATTGACTGTACCCATTGAGTTGACTTTGAAAAGTTTGGATCGTTGATGTCACCGAAGTATCTTTTCCAGTATCTCCAGTTCCATTCTGAGAACATGGCATACATATTCTGATCTACAGAAAATACGCTATAGCCTCCGGTAAATGAAATGCGGAATTGACTATAAGCGTCAAAACGGACTTCCAGGTCGCCTCCATATCCTTTTACGCTACTGATCTGAAGATCACTTCTTTTGGAGAATGTATTTGCACTACCGGCTGAAAATGTTACTGAATTAACCTGCCCGTAAAGAGCTGAACAGAATAGAAGCGCAGCCGATAATAAAGTCAATAGTTTTATTTTCATAACACACCAAGTTGTAAAGTTAGTCTTAGAATATTACCCAGTCTGCCGTAATCCGACATGGAGAAATCCATATTTAAAGGGTAATCCATAGGAAGAGCGAGACCAATTCCATAGCTGAATTTTTCCTCGTCATAGAAGAATTTATATCCGCCTCTCAGGGTAAGTACATTCATCAGCCTGATTTCCGTGCCAATATTCACCCTTTCATCAGCGTCCGTTGGGTGTACGGCTTCAACCAGTAGCGTAACGCTGTTTTTGTCTGTCTCATATACTTCTGCAGCAGCTCCTATCCTGAACATAGCGGGCATTTTGAAATCGCTGTTCCTGAACTTGGAATTTGTACCGAAATTTGTTATAGACGCTCCCAGTCTAAGTGAAGACAGTCCTGTGTAATAAAGAATACCGCCATCCATCAGCACATTTGATGAAGCATAAACGTCGATCTTTTCATTTATGTATTTTGCAGTTATACCAAAAGAGAACTTGTCTGTAAGCTGTTTTGAATAAGTAACACCAAGAGCCATGGAATTTGCATCAAATGTTCCCACCTGCTCAAATACCCTTTGACCTGAAAGTTTTACTGTCCTTGGCATTGAACCATAATCGAGAATAATGGCACTGAAGCCAATTACGCCTAGGTCAGAAGCAAATGCATAACTTGTAGCATAATGTTTTATATCTGCAAACCAGGGTGAATAACTTAGTGAGAGTGAATGCTGCTGCTTTTGAAAGCCTAAAGCTCCTGGATTTGAAAACAGAGCTGAAGAGTTCATATCAGAAAGGCTGATTGAAGATTCACCAAGTGCCGCATTTCTTGCGGTTACAGGAATTTCAAGAAATGCATACCCTGCTGTTCCTGTCTTCCTGAAGTCCTGAGGAAATACCTCAGCACTCAAAAGTATTAAGAGGAATAATGTTATTTTTTTCATCATGAGTTTTATTGAATAATCAAACTAATTGTTAAACTGTTTTATCTGACAATTGCGAATTTTCCAATTTTTGTACCGAGTGGCGAATCAATGTGATACACATAAATACCGCTGGTAACAAACTGTCCATAGTCAGTTGCCTGGTTCCATGATGCAATCGCACCAAAACCCTCATCAACTTTAATTGTCTTTATAAGATCACCCCTTACCGAATAAATTCTTATTGTGCATGGATTAGGAATATTTACAAACTGGATGAGATCTGCATCTCCCGGTTGTGATGAACCCTCACCGATAACGAACGGATTCGGTACGACAAGCACATTATCCAGTGATTTTGGAGGAGCCAGCGTGGCAACGAAAGGATAAACGGACCTGTTGGCAAATATTGAGGACTCAAGTGACGGCACCTGACTTGACCCGGTTTCCGGAAGTATTGCGGCCGGATTAAATGCCCAGGCTGTTCTTCCGCTGTCAAAGGCTGTCAGGGCATAGTAGTATCTTGTACCAATTTCTACCGTTGAGTCAACATAGGTATAATTTCCATTTGAATAGATCCCCTCTTTACCTTTTGTTATCTCGGCAATTTTCTTCCATGGTCCAATTGGAAGATATTCTGAACGGTAAAGGCGATAACCCGCAAGGTCCTTAATTCCGTCATCAGGATCTGCAAGGATTTCACAGGTATCCGGCCATGTGATCTCGTTAGCAACAAAGTTATCCTTACCTTTATAAAAATTTACATTGAACTGAGGAGCCATTGGTGGGTTTGGATGTCTGAGGCCATTATCATATGTAAACTGCGCCTTGTCTGCTGTAGGTTCGAAGTAGTTATAGCGTCCGTCATCCCCGACTGAATTTTTTGCGCTTCCTTTGTACATATCCGGACCGGTACATTTGCTGTAATCAATACCATCAACCATTTCAGCAACTGCTATTACAACTGAGTCGCCGGGTGCCAGATCCCATGGACCAAGTGACATCATTGTCCAAAGTCTTCTGCTGCCCATCAGAGGATCAAAGCTTGAAGTAACAGGGCTGAATGCAGTTGCCGGATCTTTCAGTACTTCATAATATGTTTCAAGTACGCCGTTTTTTCCTGTAAGAGGTCCACCCAGGTCAATGCTGTTGTCAACTGCAGACCAGGCTACTTTGTTGAATTTTGTAGGAATATTGTGAACCTTATCCGGTGTACAATATAGCAGCTTAACGCCGGCAAAGCCAGGGGCCAGCCATTCACCTGATGGTGCAATCTCACCTGTTTTGGGATTTTTTATCTTCTGACCTTTTATTTCGGAAAACGCATAGCTCATTGATTTAGCATTGTCTTTTGAATAAGGGTCTTCTTTGTAATCACCAGCCCAGCCATAAACCATATTGCGGGAATTATCTATTCTGAACTTTGTATTTCTGGCTCCCTGTGACAGATCCGGATAGAATATCCTCCATGACCTTGAATTACAGTTTATAGCATAATTGAACATTGCATAGAAGCCGTACAGAGTATCAACGATCTTTCGCTCGTCCTTATACTGCTTAAGTTCATTGGAAATGTTCTTTATTACATATTCATATATAATATAGTTCTCATCGCTCATCGAACCATTCCACTGATGCGCGGTTCTTCTAACCCGGAGTGGAAGCTGTCTTTGAGGCTCATACTGGCTTGGGAAATTGGGATTATACTGCCAAATAGTTTCAATTGTCTCTTCCCCGCCTGATTTCCTTTTTTGCATTCCCCAGTTATCATTGTATTTCTTATGTTTTAATACTCTGTACTTTGAAGTAATCTCGTTGGAAACGCTGGAGGCGTAGATAGACCAGTCCTCACATGCCAGTACGCTGTCTTTATTATTTTTACAGCCCACGTATAATCCTCCGGTGGCCATATAGGAAGCCGTTCCGTCAACATCTTCTTTTATTTTGGACACGTCAAAACCAGGCCAGTCCCAGCCAATACCTGTCTGCCCCCAATTGTTGAAAGAGCCGGGACCAGATTTACCGAAGAACAGGCTGTGCCAAAGTTTGCCGCGTGTGAATGTTAATAACGGAGCATCAATTTCACTTTGTCCATATATGCTTGATACTGAGGACACGAGTGCTGCCAGAACGATCACTTTAACTGATAAAAAGTTTTTTTTCATAACTGTTATTTTTAATGATGATAAACTTAAATTCCAATGCCAAGAGTAAAGAATAGCTGTCTTGGTATATTTCTATAAGCCCTGTATGGACTGAATAAATACGTACTTTCCCTTGGATAATCGGGATTATCAGCCGTTACCCCGTACTGAATCCAGGCATTTCTGTCGCTTTCATTATCCGGTGGGGTCAGCCATTGATTATTGAGAAGGTTCATTATACGTATACCGAGTATAAGTTTTGCAGACCCCCAGAATATGGTCTTGTTGAAGTTAAAATCGAAACTGGATTCAAGGGGATATCTTCTGTTATTATTAACATCCTTAAGGTCTGTGCTTGTCCTGTATGTAAATGGTAAACCGGACTGTGCAGTATAAGTAAGGCTGAAAGTAGTGTTTTCAAGAGGAAATATTTTCAGGATCCTCATACCTTCCTGTTCCCTGAAGAAGTACTGAAATAATCCACGGAAACTATGTGTTCTATCCCAGGAGGCAAGAGCTTCCATGGAGGTAATTCTTGTTTCTGAAGATGAAGCACTTTCAGGATACAGTATCGGAGAGCCATATGTACCGCTAGTTGTTTGTGAAAGGCTGTAACTGAGTCTATAGCTGAAATTTGTTGTAGTTACTCTTTCAATCGTTATATCAATACCGATAGTTGAACCAAACTGATTGTTTGTAAATGAATTATAATAGAATAACTGGGAATTATCATTGGTAAAACCAATTGAGTTCCTGGCGTTGCCAGTAAAACCTGCAACCTCCTGTGAACCGATCTGTGTAACCCTGTCATTATAATAGATTGCTACGTCAAGTCTGTTATCCTCATCAATCAGCTGCTGAAGACCGAACTCATAATTGATTGTTTTCTTTGGGTCAAGGTTCGCATTCCCTCTGGTATTCCAGCCATAGAAGGTTGAAGTGCCAAGTGCCTGTGAGAATATGGGCATCGAAGCGAAATGACCGTACTGCATTCTGAAGGCTGTGTTTTCGCCAATTGGGAATGATAATCCCAAACGGGGAAGAAGCATATATTTTGTCTTCGAACGTTCGGTTTCAATGCTGCCAAGACTTCCAGGACCCTGTGTACCCGGATAAAAAACGTTAAATACGTCTTTGGGTACCGCTGTCTGGAAATTATACATTTCAGCTCTTAAACCTAAGTTGGCAACCATCCCCTCATATTCCATCTTATTCTGCATATAAATAGCAGCATTTATCGGGAATGCAGTGTAATGTTCCGCAACACCCTGCTGGGTGATGAATGCATTTGCCTTAAAGTTATATGTCACACCTGTGTTTGTAAGATCCCAGTAATTGAATCTTACACCAGCCTTAAAATAGTTGCTCTTCGTAAGCTGATTTGAATAATCAGAACTATAGCTGAACTGGTCTGATCTGTTATCCTGGAAGAAGTCAGTAGCTATGTTTTCATAATAGGTAAATCTTGAATCCCACCAGGGTCCCCTGGTTAACAGAATACCGGTAGAATCATTTGATCCGTCAAGCCTGTCGCGTTCATCATTCCAGGTATACAGATACTTATATGGCAGTTCATATTTTTCATACTGGTGTGTTACCTGGGTTTCAACAAATGAGTTGTTATCCAGCGTATATACCCAGTTAAAGCTCTGGGATGTAGTAAGTTCGGTTCTTACAGGATCACGCGAAGCAAAGTACTTGTAAGAAGGAGATATACCCGCCCACCTTATGTCATCGGAACCTGAGAAAAGTCCGCCAACATACTTTTGAAATCCTGCGGTAAACTTAAATTTATGATTTTTTATTATCTGTGAAGTAAGAGTTAGTATATAGTTCTGAGCTACCTGATCCTTCTCAGTAGAAGGAATTCTGGTCGGGTTCTTCTTGTATTCGCCTGAGAAGAAGAATTTCAGCAGATCAGGATTTTTCCCAACGGGTCCCCCAAAGCCAAGCATATATCTTGTATAGTAGTGAGTCCTGTAGTCATAAACACCAAGAGGATTGCTTTCATCAGGAGTGTGCAGTTTTGTCCACAGGTTATATGCCCACAGGATTTCCTTATTGGCAAGAGAATCCCAAATGGCCAGATCAGAAGCTGAGGCATTTTTAGTTTGAAATACTTTTGAGTAGAGTTCCGGGTATCTTGAGTTCATTCCGAGGAATGTGAATATGTTGGATGTTGGTGAGCTCTTTGCATTAGCCTTCTCAACATTCATCCAGTAATCAAGATTTCCCCAGGTCTTCCATTCAGGACTGTTATTCTCATATATATAATCACCCCAGTGATATTGTCCTGAAGGTCTGTATTCAACCCTGAACTCACCTGAAAATTTCGGAGCCCCCTCTTTCATTACAACCTTGACAACACCAGCCTGCGCATTTCCATATTCTGCTGAAAAGCCGCCGGAAATGAGCTGCATTTGCTGAACACCGATCGGGTTTACGTCATATTTCCAGGAATTGTTTGCTTTAGTACCACCTCCCCATCCGGGGACTGAAGTATTTGAGTTGCCCTGTTCTACACCATTTACCTGGAAACTTACCTCGTTTGTTCCGGAACCTCTTACCTGGTAATCGCCCTGGGCATTTTTTTGAAAGCTGGTCGTGAGGTCCATCATTCCCCTTAAGCCTTCAACCGGAGTAGCCTTGATCTGCTCGTCATCAATTGTGGATGAAGAAGAGGTCTGGTCCTTAATGATCTTCGGCTTTTCTGCCAGAATGGTTACAGTCTGTGTCTGCACCGAAGCATCCTTCAGGCGGAAGTTCAGTCCGGTAGTGCGGTCAATAAAGACTTCAACACCCGACTGCGTTAATGCTCCAAATCCGATCATACTGGCAGTAACAGAGTACCTGCCGGGATTCACGTTTATTATTACAAATCTTCCCTCGGCATCTGTAGTCGCACCCAGTTTTGATTCCTGAATACGGACGTTAACCCCCAAAAGCGGTTCATTAGTCCTGTCGTCTACAATCCTGCCTGAAATCTTTCCTTTTCCTCCCTGTGCAAATGCAACTGTGGAGATTATTAACAGCAGGTAAAATGGTTTGATAATTTTCTGGAATGAGAACACACTATTCCCCGTCACTGATTTATTAAAAATTGTTCTTTATTTGTTATTCTGATCCAATGAAAACACTTCATAATATTTTATTCCACTTCTAAAGGAACCTCTTCAGATACAGCAACATCCTCTGTCTTTTCCTGGGACAATCCCCTGAACCAGCTGAAATACAGGCAGATTGAAAGGATAATGAACAAAATCAAAAGAAGTAAAAAATTGTTCCAGTTCTTCATTACCAGCATCATGCCCATCATAAAGAATACTATCTGCCATGGTACGGCAATGAAAGTAGAGATTATATCTCTCCGGTTCTCATGCCTGATTTCTTTTAGTTTTACAGCAGTAACATTCTTGCTTACGGCCCCCCAGAAACCGAACGGCCGTGTAACGCTGTAGAATTCTTCAAGCACTTTTATATCAGTGGGTTTTGTAATTAAAGTCCCAACTATGCACCCAATAAATGATGCGCTTGAAGGAATAATAAAGCTTATATATTCAGGAACATTCGGCATGAAGAGCTTCACTATAACTGCGGTTACCATTCCCAAGAATGTTCCGGAAGCAAAGCCAAAGCCGTTAAAGCGCCACCAGAACCATCTGAAGACGAGCGGAATCGCGAGTCCTGACCCTAGCCCTAAGCTAAGCCATCCCCAGATTTCATTTATATTTGTAATATTGTAACTGAAGGTCACCCCAAGAATTACAATTAAAACTGATGCAAGCCTGCTCTGTAGCACCAGTTGTTTTACCGAAGCATCAGGTTTGAGGTAAGTCTGAAAAATATCCTTTACCCAGTATGCGGCGCCAGCATTTATAATTGCAGTAAAGGTTGACATTGCAGCAGCAAGAAAACCTGTAATTATAAGGCCCTTTATTCCCACAGGGACGTAATTTTTAATTACTACTGGGACCACAAGTTCTGGATCTGCAATGACGTGACCAGTAATACCATGATAAATACCAAGGATTGCAAAAGCCGTAACAAGCGGCCACCTGAAAGAAAGCAGGAATATCCAGAGCAAGGAAAGAAGACCGGCCTCCCTGTCGTTCCTGGCAGCAAAATACCTTTGTGTAATATACCCGCCTGAGCCGCCGCTGCCTTCAAGCGCAGTCTTAAAAATGTATAAAAGAATTGTAATACCTAGCAGATTGAATACAGAATAATCACCTGTAAGATTCATCTTAAAAGGAGGCAATATTCTGCTCCACTCGCTGAATGAGGTTTTTATCTGCTGAAAATGACCCTTGGCAAGCGGTATTGAAACGGTAAATTCATTAGGGAGGGTTACTGTAGTAAAAGCAATAAAGCAGATAGCCACTACTGCCGCCAGAATTAAAAATCCCTGAAAAACATCCGTCCATACCACACCATAGAGTCCGCTGGCAACCGTATAAACTGTAGTTATAACTATTAGAATAATTGTGCCTGTACTTTCATTTATTCCGAAGAATTCGCCGAAGAATTTCCCGCCGCCAATTGCGAAATAGCTTATTGCACCAATTGCGAAAACAATATTTGCAATGGCACTAAGTATGCGGGCAACATCACCCTCTTTCCCCTTTCCGAACCTGAATTTCATCCATTCGGCTACGGTCATTACCCTGGCCCTGCGGTTCCATTTTCCCATAAAGACCATAAAGAAGGCCATGATAAGAACAATACCACCCCTGAACTCAATAAAGAAACCCTTGGTGCCGAGAGCATATAAAAGTCCGGCAATAATCATGGTACCCGAAAGATCCACATTACTTGCCATACCAGAGGCTCCCAGAGCCCACCATGGCAGGTTTCTGTCACCAAGGAAATATGAATCAATTCCCTTCGAAGCCTTCTTTTCAAAATAGAACCCCAGCAATATCACGCCGGCCATATACAGAGCAACGATGGAATAGTCTATAAAATGCATTTGAATACTTTTTGTATGATGAATTTAGTGTTTTGGGTTATGAGCACATTCTTCCAGAGTCATTCATTTTTTCGTGGTGAATTTTAGAGAAAAAGGTAACCTCAAACAACTACATCAAATGGTAAGATATACTACAAGGCAAATGTGATATGAGATAGAAGCATGATTACATACATGCTTCCTCCTAAAAATATAAAATAAAGGGGTTCCTGGAATTTAGCGGCCTAAACGAGGGGACTACAATATCCCCTTTTTCATGGCTTCGGATACGGCTTCAGCCTGGGAATGGACGTGCAGTTTGTTGTAAATTTTTTTGATATGGAACCGTACAGTATCCTTGCTGATCCCAAGTGTAAGGGCTATGGCATAATATGTTTTGCCCTTGGCCAGTTCCTTAATAATGCCAAGCTCTCTTTCTGTAAGAAGGTTAGCATCCACCGATATCTTTTTACCGGGCTGGAAAAAGCTGATCACTTTACGTGCAATGTTTGAACTCATTGGAGCACCTCCCTCATAGGCTTCCTCAATTGATTCAAGGAGCCTCAAAGGATGTGTCTTCTTGATCAGGTAACCGCTTGCACCGGCACAAAGTGCTTCGAAAACAAGATCATTTTCTTCGTGAATGGTAAGCATCAGCACTATCAGGCCGGGATCTTTGTCCCTGAGTTTTTTAACGCCTTCAATGCCGGACATGCCCTTAAGCTGAATATCCATCAGTACAATATCCGGATCCAGTTTATCAATTTTTGCAAACATTGCCTCGCAGCTATAGTAAGACCCAATACATGTAAAGCCTTCAGCCCCGTTAATGAGGGTAACAAGAGATTTATTGATGATCTCATTATCTTCAACAATTATAATCTTAATATCTTTTTTCATTTTTCTTCATTCAGATTTAATATTTAATAATGACCCGTAAACTTGATCATGGTTCCCTCACCTGGTTTTGACTGAATTCTTAGTGTTCCATTAATCATTTCGGCTCTGGATTTCATATTTACGAGTCCATTACCGCAGGTCTGCTTATTTACATCAAAACCTATCCCGTTATCATACAGAGTTACATCCAGGATCCGGCCATTTACCTGTGTATTAATCGAAATTTCACTGCATTTACCGTATTTCAGCGAATTATTGAGCGCTTCCTTGAATATGAGATAAAGGTGTTTTCTATATTCAATTGGCAGTTTTATCTGTTCAAGGTATTCGGCATTATTTATATGTAGAAGAATTTGCGAATAAGAAAATATTTCCTCATAACTGTCGCGCAACTTTATAAACAGCTCGCTGAGTGAATCTTTCTTGGGGTTTATTAGCCAAATAATGTCGCTCATATTATCAATTAAGTTTCTTGCAATACCGCCAACTTTCTTTACAGTTTCCTTTATCTCAGCGGTTCTTTCCTCGTCATGCATATGGTAAGCTATATCGCTTAACATGGAAATTTCCGTAAGTCTTGTACCTATATCATCGTGCAGATCGGCTGATATCTTAAGTCTCAGGCGTTCAATGTCCAGCAGATGACGCATCCTTATTGCAAAGAATGACCATATAGCTGCAATTGTAAGCAGGCAGCAAAGCAATATGAACCACCAGGTTCTCCAGTAAGGAGGTGATATTATGATTTTTATTGAGGCACCCGTTTTATTCCATACCCCGTCATTGTTTGAACCTATTACCCTGAATACATAAGTACCGGGATCCAGGTTTGTATATGTAACAAATCTTCTTGTCCTGGAATAATTCCAGTCTTTGTCAAAGCCTTCCAGCTTATATGCATACTGGTTTTCAGTCGGATTGGAATAATGCAGAGCAGCAAATTCAAAGGAAAATACGCTTTGACTATAGTTAAGCCTTATTTCCCCGGTTTCGGTGATCGACTTGCTTAAAGGTGAATTGCCATCAACCTTTATCGATTTATTGAATATCAGGAAGTCAGTGATTACAATCGGAGGCACCAGACTGTTATCCTTTATACTATCAGGATAAAAGCCATTAAAACCGTTTATTCCTCCAAAAAACATTTCGCCCTTAGGAGTTTTGAAGAAAGCTCCTCCGCTGAACTGGTTGCCCTGCAATCCATCACCTGGAGTATAATTTCTGAAGGTTTTCTTTTTAAGATCAAATTTTGCAATACCCTTGTTTGTGCTTAGCCACAGGTTATCCTTATTATCCTTAAGTATGCCATAGATAACATTATTTGTAAGGCCATCTTTTTCCTTAAAGACGGTTACCTTATTATTCTGCAGGTCGAGTTTATTGAGGCCATCGTTCGTACCTATCCATAGCACGTCCGAGCCATTGGCGTTATCCTCCATAATAGTCCAGACATAATTATTACTGAGACTGTTAGGATTGCCCGTTCCTGCCTGATAACGGATAAACCGGCTGTTTTTTTTGTCAAACCTGTTCAATCCGCCCCCAAGTGTACCAATCCATAAGGTTCCCCTGCTATCCTCACAGATTGAATAGACATAGTTGTGGCTGATAGAGTAAGGGTCCCTGAGATCATTCAAATAATGACTGAATGATTTTTTTGTTCTGTCGTAAATGTTAAGACCTGATAAAGTACCCACCCACAGTATTCCCGATTTATCCTCATGAATTGCGGTAACGTTATTATCGGATATATAATTATCACCGGGGCCAACTTTGTGGTAAGTGAATCTATTATTTCTGGTATCCAGTTCATCCAGACCGCCGCCGTTTGTACCAATCCACAGGATACCTTTTTTATCCTCATAAAGTGAACGGATATAGTTTGTACTAAGTGAATTGCGGCTTTTAGGATTTGAGTTATAACGGATATAAGTATTTTTTTGAGGATCATACAAATTCAGGCCATTTCGGGTACCAATCCAGATCCTGTTACTGTTATCTCCGGTTATGGCTGTAACTTCATTATTAGAAAGGCTGTTTATACTGAAAGGATCGTTCTGATAAAGCCGAAATTTTTCTTTCCTGCTGTCGTACCTGTTAAGGCCTATGTCCGTACCTATCCACATTACGCCCGATTTGTCCTCAAAGATGGACCAGATGTAATTATGGCTTATGCTGGAAGGATTGTAAGCAGAATATTGATACTTAATAAAGCCATACTTCCCCTCAGGTAGTTCAACTATACGGTTCAATCCCCCACCCAGGGTACCGACCCAAATAATGCCGTTTTTATCCTCATAGATCTTCCAGATATTGTTCTGGCTTATGCTTAATGGATCCGCAGGATTCTTCGTAAACACAGTAAATTTGCTTGTTTTTCTGTCAAAGAGATTCAGACCATTATTTGTCCCAATCCAGAACCTTCCCTTGCTGTCCTCAAATATATCCCAAATGTAATTATTGCTGAGCCCCTGTTTCTGTCCTGGTGTATAAGTATATCTTACAAAACCGTCACTTTTCCTGTCATATTTATTTAACCCGCCATAAGTACCGACCCAGATCTGGTGATTCCGGTCCTCATATATCGACCAAACATAATCATTGCTGAGACTGTTTGAATTAGCAGGGTTATTATAATATCTTATAAATTTACCCGTCTTTTTATCCAGTACATTTAAACCGTTATTAGTACCAATCCAAAGTCTGCCTTCACTGTCTTCAAATATTGCCCTTACGTTATTGTTACTTAGACTCGTTGGATCAGAAGTATTATTCATGTATGAAATGAAATTTTCTTTGTGCCTGTCGTATTTGTTTAGCCCACCTCCCAGTGTACCGATCCAAAGATTTGCCTGTTTGTCTTCGTAAATCTTAAAAATTGTACTGCTGCTTAGACTGTGTTCACTCCACTGGTTTGCCCTGAAAACTGTAAAATTATATCCGTCATACTTATTCAGACCCTCAAGTGTACCAAACCAAAGAAAACCTTTTTTATCCTGACAAATGGAAAAAACTGAGCTCTGTGATAAACCCTGATCCACAGAAATCTTATCGAATTTTATCATGCTGCGGGCATTTAATTTCTGGGAATAGGAGGTGGAATGGAATATGGAAAGGGAAAAGCTTAGGAGGACGAACAAAATATAATTTAATTTCACTAAATTTCTGGTTCCCATCATACTAACGCTGATTATTGTCCGCAAAATAAATAATACTTTATTAATATGAAACAAGAATTATATGAAAGCCACTTAAGGCCCTTATTCCGGGCCTTATTATAGCTTGTTAAGGAATTCCTTAATAAGCTGAGCCCAGAGCTCATAGGCCTTAGGCGTTAAATGCAGTCCATCTTCTGTAAAATCCAAGATTAAATCGCCATTACTATCTGTAAACTTATCGTGGATGTCAAAATATGTAAGGCCATTTTCTTCTGCCATTTCCGCAAGCATCCTGTTGAATTCAACTATCCGTTTATTCGGACGCGGTAAGTTATACCTTGTAGGGAATATCGATACAGGATAAATATTAAGATCAGGAGAAAGCCCTCTGATTCTGTTTATAATTTGTCTAATATTATCCAGCACATAATCATTACTCCTTTCACGCGCAAAATCATTTGTCCCGATGCACAGGAATGCTGCATATGGGTCTATGCTAAACCACTGCTCATTTATTCTTTCCATAAGCTCAAGTGTGCTGTCTCCTGAAACTCCGTAATTAATGGCATTTACTTCAGGCAGAAGAATTTTTTCATTAAAGCCTTCGGTAATAGAGTCGCCGATTAACAATACAGGCCTGTTATTCATTTCATTTCCCTATAATTTAAATATTCAATGTTACGCAAGATATCGATTTTTGTAAACAATTGACATATGTTGTGAGGTAACCTCCCCAAAATATCAGGGCAGGAAACCCGCTCTTATCTAAAGCGGTTCCTGCCCCAAGAGTGAGGTTGATTATTCCTCTTTTATACTATACCTTGTAACTCAATCACTTGAGAAGCATCATCTTTTTTACTGAGTTGAATTTGCTTCCATCAAATCCTTCGATATTCAGGCTGTATACATAAACACCACTTGCAAGTTTTGAAGCATTAAAGTTAACTATCTGCTCGCCGGCAGACATATTTCCATCAATAATTGTTGCAACTTCCATTCCAAGGATGTTGTATACTTTCAGGCTTACTTTTGCTCCTGTTTTCAGATTGAATCTGATTGAGGTTGAAGGGTTGAAAGGATTAGGATAGTTCTGCTGTAATGAGTACTCAGCAGGAGTCTGTTTTGTCCTTCCTGAAACAGCAGTAATTTGCGGACCTTTCTTATAATATACTGCTATCCAGAGATCGGCATCCAGGTTCCAGGAAAGGCTGCCTGGCTGATCAAAATATCCCCAGGTGTTGTCATTGTAGAGCTCCCATGAGCGGCTTTTCTTTTCACCTTCTCCGTTCTTATCTGAAAAGAGAGCAAGAGTATCGTCCCCTGCAGATTTCCATTCGGCACCAACAAAAACAGCACCGGTAGCAGGAACCAATAATGGAGTATCCAGGAAGAATACGTTACCCTGCCCCGTAGTATCAATCTTATCAGTAGTAACCTTGATAGTTTTTAAGATTGAACCCGGTTTTCCGTTATTTGAGGATCTGATATTAAGATTGATAGTATCAGGAGTTCCTGTGATTTTCTTATATCCGAAGTAGAATTTGACCGCTGATATTTCATCATCCTTAAACATATCGAAACGCTGTGATTTTCCCAGGTCCCCATAGTTGTTAGTACCAGCAATGAAACCAGCACCGTATGGATTTTTAAGGAGGTTCTTTGTATCTCCAAAGAACAATGTATCACTTGCACTCAATATCATATTATCATTATAGGTATAAGCTGCAATACCGTTGTTACTGCCCATAACGAAGAATACTGTAATATCTTTTCCATCTTTTGCATATTTCAGCACTTCCACCCCGCCTGTTCCGTTCAGGTTTGAAACCTTTCCGAGAGATGGAGTTACTGCAGCAATAAAAGATTTTGAAGGAACTGTGACATCTATCAGATTAACATTTTCAGAGGCTCCAGTCTGTCCGGCAAATGGTAAATAACCAGCAATGTATTTCCTGTTATTCATTTCGAAATATTTGATATTTGTAATTGAGCTGTTTGCAGCTTTAACTGTATCAAGTACCTTTCCATCTGCTGAATAATGGATAAGTGGTTTACTGTAACACTTAAAGTAGAATGTACCGTCTTTTGGCAATGCCACGTTAGGGAGTGAGCTGAAAGCAGCTCCATCCAGGTTTATGATAGCAGGTGTAAATGTTTTACCGTTATCTGATGTAGTGAACTTAACCAGTTTTCCCTGATCTTTTATTCCACAGAAAATAGTTAAAGTATTGTCCGATGCCTTTCCATAAACGTTAAATGCATCACCCATTCTTGATCCTGCTGCGGCTGCCTTGTAGGAAATTACAGCTTTAGCAGTATCAGTTGCATTCCACCTGTATACTGTAAATGGAGAGGTCGAAGCGTCCAGTGTCATATTTGCAGCATAAATCTCACCGTCTTCTGAGACACCAACAACATTCAGAGGGAAATAACCGACATCCGTTGCCGGCTTGGAGATAACTCCTATACTGTCACCGGTAAATGCATCAAGAACAACTATCTTTGGTCCGCCAGCGCGGCTTACTATGAATAATTTATCTTCACCATTTATTCTTCCGTATCCCATTCCTCTTTCGGTGTTATCACCAAAATAAGCTGGCTTTGAACCCTTTCCTGAAGTTTTCTCCCAGTTTATTGCGGCAGGCATTGGAACGTTCTCCGGATTCAGTGTATAAGCACCTATACCGTTGTTTGAACCAAGAATAAGGAATACGCTGCTGGTCTTCCCATTCTCAGTATAAGGCATGTATTCAACTGCACCCGTGCCATTTGTATTTGCCACCTTACCTAATGAAGTCGATTCATCTGCCAGAAAAGTCTTTTTGGGATTAGTAATATTGAATATCTGAATTTTTTCTGCAACACCAGCCTGACCTGCCAAAGGAAGATATGCTGCAATGAACTTCTTCCCATTCAGCTCAAAATACTTAATATTAGTAATTGATGAAGAAACAACGCCTGCTGGTATAGTATCGATTACTGCTCCTTCAGCAGTGTAATGAACAATTGGAGTAGTATATGACTTCAGGTAGAAGCTTCCATCCGGAGCAAGTGCTACGTTGGGATTCGAGCTTACGGCTGCACCTGAAAGTGTAATTATTGAGGAAGTAAAAGTCTTGCCCATATCTGTTGAAGTAAACTTTACTACCTTTGGCTGATCCTTAACACCTGCAAATACAGTAACATCATTACCTTTACCGAAAACGCTGAACATATCCCCCATTCTCCATGCAGCATCGGTTGCCTGATATGATATGACTGCCCTGCCGGTATCACTTTCATTTTCCCATCTGTATACAGTAAAAGCTGTTGCCTTAGCATCAGTTGTCATATTGCAGACATAAAGAATTCCATCTTGTGTTACACCGGCACAGTTAAGCGGGAAAGTTCCAATGCTGGTTTTAGGATTGATAAGCGTACCTACGCTATCACCAGTAAGAGCATTGTGAATAATAACCTTTGGACTTCCATTACGGGTTACAACGTACATTCTGTAATTACCGTTAACCTTACCAACTGCCATACCTCTTTCTGTATTTGCACCGAAATAGGTTGGCTTGTTATTAAGAGTAGAAGATTTCTCCCAGCTGATTACACCAGCTATAGATGCAAACTGCTCGTTGCTTCCCTCACTGTTAATTCCGGCGCCGGTTATTACATTACCAGATTCAGTCTGGAGTGCGGGAGCCTGGTATTTTCCGGCAAAGAGACCCGGTCTGGAGACCAGATATCCTGTTGCCAAAAAACAACTCAGAATCAGTACCAATAGAGTTTTTTTCATACTTACGACCCTTTTAAGTTTTGGATAAATGAATGAATTGAACAAAGCTGCGCTTAGCCGGACAACTTTCCTGATTAAGCTGCTATTTATTTTGAGAACAGATTTCCAGTTTGAAAATACTTTAACCCATTACTACTTCAATTGTTATCTCATCTGCAGAATAATTCATGGGATTAATAAACTGCGAATCCGAGATATTGCCATTAATCCTTATACATTTAACAGATGAGTTTACTCCGGCCTCATTATCCACCTTGAGTTTCAGACGTTTGCCCCTGAATACTCTTTCAGCCTCAAATCCCTTCCATGATGATGGGATGTTTGGAGCGATTGTTACCCCCTCAAGAGACGTCCTGAATCCAAGTATATAATCCAGACCTATCCTGAACATCCATACAGCAGTTCCTGTGAGCCATGAATGACTTGCCTGGTTTTCTGTAGCGTGATCCGGGCTGGTTATGTATTCTGCATATACGTATGGTTCAGCCTCATATCTGTCTATATTCATTGCAGAATTCAATGGCAGCATTTTTGAGTATACATCATATGCCGTATCAATATCACCATTCATTATTGAAGCCAGTATAAACCATGAAGAGGCATGGTTAAATATGGCCCCGTTTTCCTTTTTACCAGGTACGCACCTGCTTATAAGACCAATATCATCTGCTATTTCAGTGAAAGATGGCCAGCAGATCTGTATTCCATAAGGCTTATAAAGATATTTCATGCACGAACCCAGTGCCTTATCTGCACGCTCCTTTTCAGCCAGACCTGAAATGACTGACCAGGTTTGAGAGTTAATGAATATTTTTCCCTGCCTGTCCAGGTGAGTTCCAACCGGCTCCCCACTATCCTTAAATGCTCTTATATACCACTCCCCATCCCAGCAAAACTCATTGGTAGCTTTTTTCAGTCTGTTATATGCATCCGTCCAGCGCTCAAGCGTTTCATTATCCTGTTTTTTATTCAGCAATTCAAAAGTCTTTCTTAATACATATGCCAGGAAGAATGCTCCCCACACGGTTTCACCCTTACCAAGAGGGCCTATGTGGTCCAGTGTATCATTCCAATCCCCGTTCATGATCTTCGGGAGGCCTCTTTCTGTTGTTGCTGATATTGCAAAATCAAGAGCCTTCTTCATATGGTTATAAACTGTGTCGCTTCCTTCGTCATAGTAAGTGACTGTTTCATCAAGAATTGAATAGTCTCCTGTTTCATCAAGGTATTCAACAAGTCCAAACGGAATCCATAGAGGGGTATCGGAATGGTTTGTTCTTTCACCGCTGTCTGTAAGTTTAAAAAAGTTATGAAGAGTAGAACCATTGGAAAACTGATATCTCAGCGCATTCAGGAGGCGTTTTCTTACACGGGCAGGATCAGCGATAACCATTCCAATGATATCCTGAAACTGATCTCTCATGCCCGTACCAAATAAGAGTCCGCCATGATAATAACCTGCATTACGTGCCATTTCAAAGGTCACTGCTGCCTGATACTGGTTCCAAACACCGAGCATGGCATCAAACTTCTTATCAGGAGTATTAACCTTAACATGATCCAGGTGCCTGGTCCAGTGATTATTCAGCTCCTCAAATTTTTTATTTATAATTTCTGTTTTTCTTAATTCATTTATTTTCAGGTGTTCAAAAGGATCTTCCTCTTTAGGAGAAATTCCAAGGATCGTTGCAAATTCAACGGTTTCTCCTGCAGTCATTAAAAGTTTTGATTGCAGTGCAGCAACAGGATCACCTGCTGTAATTTCATTGTTTTTCATTACTCCTGTTTCAACCGATTCCGGATTTGCTTCCGAGCGCCATCTGCCGATGAAGCTATCCAGACTTCCGTCGAATCCTTCCACCGGAAGCGTGGTTGTAAATACAAGATTATATTTCCAGTCGATATTTGGCTGTGCTACAGAGACTTTTTTATTCAATACCCAGTAACGCCTTGTTGCCACTATTGACTCATATTTTTTATTAAATACTATATCTGTAAAGTGTTTGTCGTTTGGCTGGTTGATTATATCATTTAGAGCATTTCCCATCATAAGCTCAATGAAGGAATAGATTTCAAGTTTTCTGTTTTTGCCAGATATATCGGTCAGTTTTACGTGCCAGATTTCAGCATTTGTATCCAGAGGGACAAAATATGTAAGCTCACCCCTAATTCCGAATATCTCAGTTATTATCTTTGTATAACCCTGCCCGTGATGGCATTCATACTTGTCGTACTTAAGGTCAATTGTTGGAGCCCAGCTTAATGACCAGTATTTATTATCTTCAACATCCTTGACAATTATATATCTTCCTGGTCTGTCCCATGGAAGAGAGTTATATCTCATTCTGCTTATTCTGTTGTCTCTTGGTGATTCCAGGAAACTAAAACCACCACCCGTATGCGAAACAAGTCCTGCATAGTGATTATTCCACATGTAATTAAACCAGGGTCTGGGCGTACGCGGATCTGTTATGATATATTCCCTGAAGTTTTCTGAAAAATATCCATATTTATTTTCGAACATTAGTTCCCTCGTTTTTTTTTGTGTCAAATTCTAATCTTAAAGTCATTATCTTTTTTCTGTCAACCGTAACAGTAAAGGAATTTCCCTTACCAACATTAATTTTCTTAAGTATTTTTTCTTCAAGTGTTGTTTCTTCAACCTTTTCCAGGTTAAATAAGCAACTGATCTTGCCCGTGATTTTTCTATCAGAAGGATTATAAATTCTCAGAATAAAGCTGCCCTCTCTTCCATCCTCAGCCTTTTTCAATGCACTGAAAACCAGGTCCCTGGGCATTATTTCCAAAAATGAAGCCTGTGTATCCAGCTTCCCGGCTGCTGCACCGCTCTGAACCAGAGTCATAGCATTTGCAAATATCTGTGCCTGTTCAAATACTTTACCATTTACCCAGTCTCTCTTGTGCGGATAAAATGCTATATGATATTTATGATGTCCAAGGCATTGTGAACCTTTTTTATGAGTATAATCCTGTTTTGAACTTGGTGAGATGATATATTCAAAACCACGGGATAGTGTAATTGCAATTGAGCTTTGTTTATCCTGCAGTATTTCATACTCTTTTAATCCTTCCACAAGAACTGCACATCCTTTTTCACCATCGGTCAGGTCCACGAAATGATGCATCGGGTAATCGTACATTGGCTGTTCTATCCATTCTGACGTATCAGGTCTTTCCACTGATCTTTTTACAACGTCAAATTGTCCTTCACCGTAGGAATATTTGGCAGTTAGTCCTGTCGGGAATATCATTCTAAGGCGGTGACTCTCAGCGTTGTTTTCAACATCAACGTCAAATTCCAGATACTGTGAATCTCTGCTGAGCTTTACAAATAAAGTAACAGGAATTTCTGTGAAAACTTTCTTCTTTGATTTTCTTGATTTTAAATCCCTGGGAACCTTTATTGTATGCATTATCCTGTATACTGTTCTTAGTATGCTATCCTCGACTTTAGTAATGACGGGAACCGAGGATAATGTGTCAATTATAGGGTCCACTTTTTCATTTACCCATGCATGTCCCCCTTCACCCTCATCAAGGAAATAGGCCACATTCTTATATTTAACTTTTAAGTTTTTATCTGTAATGTTTAGTGATCCGTTACCATTTATCTTTACTTTAAGATATTCATTTTCTAAGGTGTGTTCACCTGATCTGGAATTTTTAACCAGACCCCCTTTTATTATTTTGGAATCTGGACAAGGGATGATTTTGAATTGCTTATACCCAAATGCTGGTAACTTATGCACGCTGATAAGTGCCTTATAGCGGGCCATTTCAAAGTACATAGGCCTGTCAATAAGTTGTTCAATTACCGGCTGGTATTCTGTTCTTTCAATAATGGTGATCTCAGGTTTATTTCCTTTTGAGTCAATAAGCTGAAAGCTGCCCAGATCAAATTCCTTTGGTATATCTATAAATGCCTCCACTACTTCACTGCGGAGGTAATTGCCTGGATTAAATGCTGTCAAATATAAATTGGTACTGTCGTTGGACCTGAATTTACTGCTGTTTATATTCCTGGAAATGTATTTGACAGCTCTTTCGAAGACACCTTGTGATATTTCAATTGAATGGTTATACCTGTTCATCATATCATCGTGAACTTCATCCAGACTGCAGCCCCCTATTGAATCATGAGCTGAATTCTGGATTAGATACTCCCATGCGATATCCAGATAGTTGTCATTTATATTTCTTCCCAAAAGCGAAGAGAATATATTGAACGGTTCAGCATAATACTGCAGCCACTTTTCCGCCTCATAGTTTTTCTGCTTCAGATACATTCTGGCTGAAGTAGTATACCCATACATGTTTCCAGAGCGTCTGTCGAATTGAGCACTGCGGCGTTCACCTTTTACAACTTTAAGCTTTGATTTATTTATGCCCATAAAAACCGCTTTGGCATACTCTTCAAGAGTGCTGTGTTTTACGTATACTTCGGGCATCTGTTCCCGGATATCTTTAATAATCCTGGTCGTTTTGATATTTGGACCGCTTGAGTCATGCCCTTCCATCCATATTACGTGATCCGTTGTAAAGTCATTTACCTGGTCCCTTATAATTGCTTCGACTGAAGGTTTGATATTCTCCGGATAATAAGAATCCAATGGTTCAATGATTGAATAGTCTCCTTCACATAAATTCTTATCGGCAAAGTGGAAAGGCATCCCTCCTTTTGACCATTTGTATTCAATATCGCTTATACTTTCATTGTGAATGACAGGACGGTAAATGTAGAAGTAAAAATTATACCTTGGCATAGTTGAGAACCTTGAAGTTACCATTCTTTCTCCGTCGGCTCCTTCCCACAGAAATTCGGCTTTTGGGCTATCCAGCGAATTTACGCCACGGTAAAACATTATGAGATCAATATTAAACTGTTTATATATCTGAGGCAGCTGAGATATCTGTCCCCATGAAAACGGCGAGTAACCAATTTTGGAAACACCTCCATATTTGCTGCATGTTTTATGTCCAAGCAGAAGGTTCCTTATAAGGTTTTCACCACCCACCTGAAATTCATCAGGCAAAATATACCAAGGTCCCACCAGTAGTCGCTTATCTTCAATAAACCTGGTTATCAATTCTCTTTTATCGGGTCTGATTTCAAGATAATCTTTTAGAACAATTGATTGGCTGTCTAGATGGAAAGCCCTGTATTCAGGATCTTTCTGGAGTATATCGAGTACATTATCTATCATGTCAACCAGCATCTGCCGGTTCTTCTGAAACGAATAACGCCATTCCCTGTCCCAGTGTGTGTTTGAAATAACGTGAAATACTTTCTTGTTCATTTATCTTTTCTTTTTATTGAATAAATAATTTGTGTGTAAGTAGGACTTCGGGAAGTCCCCCTTCGCATATATAGGATGCTGATGTAAGATCATGTCCTTTGGTCTGTGCAAAAGGAAGTGCAACACAAAGGCCTATCCCTGCTGTCCTAATTGCAATTGTGCCACTCTCACTGTCCTCAAACCCTGCTACGGTATTAAATTTATCCTTGGATACATTCAGCTTATAAAGGGCAATGCTGTAAAGATCACGGTGAGGTTTTAGGCGGATCTCACTCGAGTCGCTTGCTGTAATGAATGATTTATATACGTTATTGTAGTCAGAGAACCTGTCACAAAGGAATTCTTTCATTTTCTGTGGCATTTCGATGCACATTAATTGTGCTCTCAGTATTGACATAAGTTCGTTCATCACGGTATCAGCCTCATAAAATATAGACGAAGTGACCAGTGCTGTTTTGGCAGGGTCCTTTCTATAAATTCCGGCAAGGCGTCTCAGGTTGTTTTTTACTTCTTCAAAAGTACAAAGAGTGAATTCCCGTCCTGTTCTTGTTTTATAATCCTTCAGCAGCTGAGGCAGCAGGTACTCTGTTTCATCTTCATTGACCCAACCATTAATTATTGAGAGAAAAATCAAAATCCCGGGCATAGGCTCAATAAGGTGAATATCAGGTTGTGAAAATATCTCATCTGACACTTTACCAGCCTCTCCCTTCTTTATTCGTTCCAGAATCTCATGATATCGCTGGTAATACACGTCAATGCCCGCCCTTACCAGATTGTCAAAAGAGGAAACATCAAACTTATCTCCATAGCTGGCATTAATTCTGCCTAAATGGGCTGTTGTGATTTCTTGAACGGCTGAATTTTGTGTTAATTCTCTATATAGCGGATCTGTAAGCATTTCTCCCAGTTTCAGACTGATAACGTTATTTCTAACCTCTTCTTTTCTTTTCTCATCTTTACCCTTAATAAGTGTCCATAAGGCAGCCTTAATAAAAGCTTCCTGCATATTCTTTTGTATGAATGTTCCCTTATATTTATTTATCAGGTATTCAACGTGTTTGGTTGTGCTGTTGCCAATTATATGTGGGTAATCATTCACATGGTCAAGGCCCGCCCATTCTTCTTTCGATGTTCTGCCGCTAAAGAGACGGATCATATATTCCAGCGAATGCAGACACAGGAGTTCAGTAGTAGTTGTAGTACCATCCATATCCATTACGAAAGCAGTGATTCTCTCCTTAACATTATTTACCTTTTTTGCCATAGGACATATTTCATATTCAGGATGGATATAATCCGGATTTTTAATTTTTACAAATTCATTCCCAAGATCATCAATCAGCTTTACTGCCTCTTTATTATTAAAAAACTTTTTCCCCATTGAATTTAACCCACTTTTTTTGATATAATTCTGTGATTACTTTGCGCTGAGATTATAGGAAATCAATTCCTGCACATCTTTATAAGGAATATCACGTAGATTCTTATTGTCTTTGACAGCAAGTGCTGCCACAGCTCCGGATGCCTCTCCAGTTGCAGCACTGGTTGGCATTATTCTTAAAGCGCTGTGCCCCTCCCTTGTAGAAGATATGCACCTCCCTGCAGCAAGTACATTTTGAACTCCTGATACAAGCAATGTTCCGAGTGGTACCTCATAATACTCTCCATCAACCAGGTGCTCCATTACGCTTTTTTCACCTTTCTGGCCATGAATATCAATGCCATAGCAGGCTCTTGCAATTGCATCCCGGAATTTCCTGCCCTGTTTCACATCATCACCCGTATAGACATAATCCCCTATTGCACGTCGCGTTTCCCTTACTCCCACCTGAGCCGCAGTCTCAAGCAGAAATGATTCCTCAAATCCTTGCATCTCCTTTTGAAGGAGTCCGACAATCTGTGCAATCTGTTCGCGCCCTTTAAGTTCAGCTTTTGTAAGATCTGCTGAACCTGAGCCATCCAGAGCCAGTATGTTTGTCGTGTTGAAGGAGGCTTCACCTTCTTCAGGAAGTGTAGTAAAAAATATGTATTCAACTTCAGGAGATAGTCTGCCCTCCCGGATAGCTTTTTTTACCTGGCTGAAATATCCTGCAACCGAAATGATTTTTCTGAAATCAAAATTGTAATCCATCCATGAAAAAAAGTTATCCCTATTTTCTTCTGCATAACTGGTTACCCTTTGAATATCTATATTTCCCATCCTGAAGAACATAGTTAAAGCCTGCAGTCTGCCGGTGGCCTCGTCACCCTTTTTATAAGGTAAATTGGCCAGATATATCAATTGTGCATCACCGGAAGTATCAATAAACACTTTCCCAGAAATGCTGCTCATCCTTCCATTGCATATCACTTCTACATCCCTTACTGTATCACCTGATACATTAACCTTGCAGATTTCAGAGTTAAGCAGAACGTGACATCCCGATCTTTTCAAGAGTAAATAGGATGCCATACGAAATGATCCCGCATAGAAACCGTTATCTATCATCCCATGCATAATTCTCATTTCATCTTCCAGATCCTTAAAGACACCGTTAACCAGAGATTTTCCATCTATAGAATGTTTCATAAATGGGGATACCATTCCGGCTGTGGACATCCCGCCCACAAATCCATACTGTTCAATCAACAGTACACGCGCTCCAAGGGAGGATGCCTTTACAGCAGCAGCAATTCCGGCAATCCCGCCACCGGCAACTATTATATCGTATTCTTTACTTTGAAGGTTTATTTGCATAATACTTTATTGATTGCTTCAATGTACCATTGTGTAATAAAAGAGGGACGCGTAATTGCTGACCCAGTCACAACACTCCAGGCTCCTTTACTGATCATAATGGCAGCAGCATCAGGTGTGTTGATGCGCCCTTCGGCAAATACAGGAACAGTGAGCCTGGCCGCAAGTGATTCCAGCAGTAAATAATTTGGTCCAAAAGATTTATCAGATGTTGTTTCAGGAGTATATCCATTGAGTGTTGTAGATACACAATCGGCACCTGCCTGGGCACATTCAACGCCTTCTTCAAATGTGGAAATATCGGCCATAATGGTACATCCGAATTCACTTTTAACCTTATTTATGAATTCCGGTCCACGCATCCCTTCTCTTTCCCTGAATGTACCATCCACTGCAATAATGTGGCAGCCAATGTTCATGAGATCTTCAACTTCACAAAGTGACCCTGTGATCTTTACTGTCATATCGCTGAAATAAGTTTTTGTAAGTCCTATAACGGGGATTTTCACATCACTCAATATCTTTTTGGTTTTTTCAACTCCCTCTGAACGTATGCCTCTGGCACCTCCCTGTTCGGCAGCTTTTGCAAACAACGCCACTCCTGAAGGTGAGTTAAATGGTGATTCACCTTCTGCCTGGCATGAGACAATTAGTCCATTCCTTAATTTTTCAAAAATAATTTCTTTGTTATTCATCTTGATTTTTACCGCTTAAGTATTTTTCAATTTCGGCTGCTTTTATTAGCTGCTCATCTGGCAGGAAATGTTTCCCTAATAGTTCTTCTATAGTAACAACATGTCTTTTATTCCCATGGTCACTGTTAATTTCATATTCTTTATAAATATCTACGGGTAATAGTTGAATTCTGGCACCAGAAGCATGTACTACTGGGGCAAACCTGCTTACTGCATCATCAAGACCCGTTCTGCAATCCAGCGATATCCAGTACCTGCCATCATTCAGGCAGATATGGTTTTGAATTTCTTCATACCTGAGGAAATCCGTATTTGATACTTTGGTTATGAAGAGATTCACTTTCTTTGTGACTTCCCAGGGCTGAGTCCCATTGATCATTCTGAAGTGCATATTTTCCGAGGCATCCAGGAGATGTGAAGCTGACACCTTTATTTTTCCCTCTTTTGCAAAGAGCTCAATCTCAATAAGACTATTATCCAATACTCTGTAGCTGAATGGATTGACATGGCAAAGGAGTTCAACTCCCGAGGATATTAATAATTCCGGGAGCAGCATTTTTACAGCTTCAGGATTTACAACTGCATGAGTATCATTAAAATACAGATAACCATTTTTCCCATCCGATATAACAGAAATTACTTCGCCATTTATTCTGTTACCCTCCTTAATGATAATTTTCTGCAGACAATTAAATCCCTCACTGATACTGCCGCCAAGAAAGCCATAGTGGTTTATAAGTAATACCTTTTCACCCTGTTTTCTTTTCTGCAAGGCAAATGTAACTCCGGCAGGATTTCCCCCGTAAACTATATAATCATATGTGGTGTTCATACTTATAAGCCTAAACCATTATTTTGAAGAAACTATTAAAACAACTTCATCATTCGGTAACATGTTTGAAAGTTCAAGATCGACAAGTGCCATAACCTGATTTTCATTAATTAGACCGGATAAATTGATTATCTGTCCTCCAATCAGAAGGAATATATTTGGTAACAGGGCACCTGCATCTCCAAAGACAGTAAATCTTTCGATAGCCCTGGTAATTTCTTGTTTTATTCCGGAGACCTGTAAAGATTCCACGTATGCATCATTAATCTGAAGTCTGATAGTCCCTTCCCTGTCAATCACTCTCAGCCTGCAATATTCTTTCCTTATAAGTCCAAACCTTTTTCTCCTCGCATCTTTGTGAATTACGGCATATAGGTACGCCGTACGTCCTGCGATCAATAGATTATCCTTTTCAGTTTTTAGCGAGGCTGCACATATGGTAAACAGTTCATCCTGACTCAGTTCTTTTATTTTGAGATCCCGTGCCCTTAACTCACTGTTTCCCATTGCAACAGCAATTATCTTTTTATTTTTGCTGTCAATCTCAACGGTTATTTCCACAGTATCAGCGGCTGCCCCCATTCTGATCACTGAATCAAGGGCCTCCTGTCTTATTGAAATAATATCAGAATCTGTAGGATTAATGGCTGAACGCTCGACTGAATCCATTATCATTCCCAAAGCAGCTCCAATTGCAGAAATTACTTCGCAGTTGCTGCTGATCTTATGAGAATAGTTAAGATAGTCGGCAGTAAAAGGCACAATTGCAGATGCCCCGCCGCCGCCGCCAACAAAGCTTATCAGGTCTTCATCAAGTTTGTATTCCCTTTTTAACTGGCTGATTACAGGTTTAATTTTCTCAGCGGATATCTTCAGGATTGATTTTGCCATATCTTCGGGAGAAGTTTTTAATTTCATAGCCAGTGACTTCATCCCTGCATTAACGGCTTTATGGTTAGCCTCACCATGTCCTTTTTCACTCACAAGTCCCAGAAAGTTTGAAGCTTCAGTTGGCGTAATGGTATATTTTTTGTTGCCATTTTTTTTGCTGATTATAGCCAGATAGTCATCCGGATCGTTTTGCCTTGGCCTGATACTCTCAAGTTCAATTTCCAGGAAATCCTCATCACAACTGAATGATATATAATCAAGTCCAGCTATGTGGGCACTTCTTGGACCTACATCGAATATTTTTCCCGAATGAACTCTTGGTACTGAACCTCCTGCTATTCCAAGTGTCCTTACATCGAGTGTCTTGAGGTATAACCTGTTGCCCCCGATCTGTGCACTTCTGACCTGAGGTTTACCATTCTTAATTACAGAAATGTCTGTTGATGTACCGCCTACTTCTAAAAATATTCCATCAGATACTTTGGCATACATCAACGCTGCTGCGACACCTGCGGCCGGACCACTTAGCATGGTTAGAATTGGCCTGCGGCGCATTTCATTTATATCCATTATGCCACCATCTGAGCGCATAACCATCAGGGGAGCTTTAATTCCGCTTTTCTTTATGGCAGCTTCAGTCATGTTTGCCGTTTCCAGCATTTTCGGCATCATACTAGCATTCAGTACGGCAGTTCTTGTTCTAACTCTCAAACCATATAATTTTGATATCTGGCTTGCCGCAGTTGCAAGTAGTCCCATCTCCTGCGCGATACTTACAACAAATTTCTCATTTGTCAGGTCATCCACTCCAAATGCCTCTGAAGCAACTATTACCTCAGCCCCGTTTTTCAGCAATCCATTAATAGCATCTTCAACCCTGGTTTCTGTAAGAGGAATGGATGTATCCAGGAATTGGTATCGTGTTTTAAGGTATTTCCCGGGACCTAGTTCAATGTGGTCAAGGTTTGTTTCTTTTTTTGCTCTGAAGCCTTCTATTCCCTTACCCATTCCTATGATACCAACTGTTGCAACATCCCCCTCGAGCAATGCATTGGTGGCCTGCGTCGTAGAATGGGCTATCAGAATAATTTCTGACGGGTCCAGTTCAGCATCACGAATGAGTTTTTCAAGAGCTTCAATAACACCTCTTGCAACGCCCTCTTTTGCAGAGTGAGTCGTTGGCACACAGGCTTTACCAACAATTGAAAAATCACTTATTTCAACTGCAACGGAGTGCGTAAATGTACCTCCGACGTCTATCCCTATTTTAATTTTTCGCATCATTGTTCTTCTGGATCATTCCGCCTGGAAATTTCTTTATAGTTATAAGTAAATAAGTGAGGCACAAACCAAACCCAGGAAAGCAATTGCCCAGGTATATGGAATTGTGTTTATTAATAATTTCTGTACATCTGTCTGCATCTCATTTGCAAGCCATACGTTATGAGTATTAGTAGGATCGCTGATTCCCTGGATCTGACCTACTGCCAGCAGGATGCCCATTATTGCACCCGGGTTAAGCCCGCTAGCTAAAAAGACTGCTGCAAGACCATATCCCATTCCCCATACATTCAGCGGGCCCCTGTACAAAGCCAGCGGAGCACAAAGGGTAAAAATAATTATGTACGATACACCGCTATGAGGAACTATATTTAACAGAAGTGGCTTTAACAGGTTCAGAACAGGCCAGCCGTTTGGGTAGGCTTTAAGTTCAACTCCGGGACCTATAATAGCTACCAGCAGCATACCGATGCCGAACATCAGAACTATTGCGGGCATTACTACGGCACCTCCTTCAAATATGCATCTGATCAGGAGGTTCAGCCTTCCCTTTTTGTAAGTTGACATGAAAGCATACAGTATACCCACAATGAAAGAGGCAATAAAGTTCAGATTAAATAAAAGGATAAGAAATAATGGAATTACCGGTGAAAAGTATGCAGTCCAATGCACATCCTGAAAGTGTTCATTTTTCTTCAGCATTAATCTGATAGCGACTGTAAAAAATAATAATGCAATAGCAACGGCAATTATCCATTTGAGCGTCAAAGCAGTAACACTTAACACCTGCGATACCATCTCTTTTCCATAGGGCGTCAGAAAATAATTATATATAATAGCTATTGCTGTAACAACCAAAGCACACGAAAGGCTTGCAAGCGAGATCTTTTTCACATTAATATTTTGACCATCCCTGTAGAGCTGAACGGTGATATAAATAAGAGCAACAAGTATTGAAATACAGAATATAATCATGGCAAATCGTTTGATTTCATCAGACTGCAATCCCATTACGCTGATATAAACAGCCCAGTTGCCAACATTAATTATTCCTCCTATACTAAGCCCGAACAGGAATATTCCCACTGCCGTGACAGAACCTATTCCGACTGAAGACATAATTGGAAGCACTATTGTTGCAACCATTATTATTGCACCCAGCCCGCCCAAAATTGAGAACAGAAATATTATCAGCAGCAAAGTAATTACGGCAATAATCCATGGGTTGTCTCCTGATAACTCAGCTCCCTTTTTTATCATGCTCTCTGCTACACCAGTTTTCTGCAGGACAATGCTCAACATGCTCCCCATCATGGCAATTGTATAGGCATTGTAAAGTTTCAGGGAACCCTGACCAATGACATATTCAATAATGTCCCCCGGCATTATTCCACCGATAAGAGCAATTAAGATTGCCATAACCGGAAGAGTGATCAATGCCGGCATTTTTCGCATAAACATCAATAGTGACATTGTCACGAAAACTGAAATTAGAAGTAAGGTTTGTATTAACTGCATTATGTTTTGGTTCTTTTTGGGTGCTAACATAATTAAACATAAATGAAAAAAAACCTACACTATGATGTAGTTGTTAGGTAACTCCTTAAAACCTAAATTTTTGCCGTCTCTAATTTTTCTTTTGGAATATTATTGATAAGAAGTCATATTTTCTTTACCGGTGGTGGGAAGTATTTCCCACTGCCTATTTACTTTACGTTCAGATAACTATTATATGGAAAACAAAATAATTTTTGGAACCGACGGCTGGCGGGGCCTTCTAGACGAAGAAATTAATCACCAGTCTGTTGCACTAGTTGCCCAGGCATTTGCAGATTACCTTAAAAATGAATATAAAAACGGCCAAGAAGCATCTGGCATATTTGATTCAAAAGTCGCTATTGGATTCGACGGAAGAAAATTTTCAGATGAGTTTGCAGCAATTTTTGCAGAAGTCCTTTCAGGGAACGGTATTACAGCGTTTTTATCTGATAAAGTGGTGCCAACACCAGCTCTCTCATTTTTTGTTAAGGCAAAAAAACTTGATGCGGGTGTCATGATCACGGCCAGCCATAATCCTCCCAAATATAACGGCATAAAATTTAAAGCAGCATATGGGGGACCTTTTGTAACTGAAGAAACTATAAAAGTAGAAAAACTACTGGGGAAGAACAGTGTCCGCAAAAATGAATTCAACATCAGAACAGTTGATTTCATGGAAGTCTATTTCAGACAGCTTTCCGGCTATATTGATTTTCAGGAAATAAAAAATGCAGGCATAAATATTCTTGTAGATTCAATGGGAGGAGCAGGACAAAAGTGCCTTGAGAATATCCTTAAAAGGTATGGATGCAAGGCGACAACCATATTTGGTGAAGCTCACCCTGAGTTCCTCGGAAGAAATCCGGAACCAATTGAAAAGAACCTGGCTGCGGCCAAAAAATATCTTAAGGATTTTCCAGGTTTTTCCTTTGGAGCTGCAACAGACGGGGATGCGGACCGGTGCGGAATAATGCTTGAAAATGGAGAGTGGCTGAGCGCTCAATATACGATTTTGCTGCTGAACGATTATTTTGTCAATCAGAAGAATATTAAGGGACATCTCGTAAAAACATCTTCGGTTACGGATAAGGTCCTTTTGTTTGCCACAGATGAAAGAAAAGTTATCGACGTACAGGTAGGATTTAAGTATATCTGTGAGGAAATGACTTCGAAGGAGGTTGCCGTGGGATGTGAGGAAAGCGGTGGCTTTGGTTACAAAGATCATATCCCTGAACGGGATGGAATCCTCTCGGCTTTAATAATAGCTGAAATGATTGCAAAGTCCGGGTGCAACTCACTGAGCGAATATTTCGCCAGGAAAAAACAGGAATTCGGGGATATCTTCTATGACAGGATCGACTACACATATACGGATAATGACAGGGTTGAAATATTGCCAAGACTTTTTTCTGATCCACCAATACAATTACTTGATCTCGCTGTCACAGGCATCCGGGAATTTTATTCAAGCAGAGGAATTGTAAATGGCCTGAAATTTACCCTTCAGGGTAATTCCAGGTGGCTTCTTCTGCGCTCATCAGAAACAGAACCTCTGGTAAGAGTTTATGCCGAGGGGAACAGTTCCAATGAGGTACAACAGCTGCTGAAAGAAGGCATCGGCCTGCTGTTAAGAAATTAACCTGAAATGTTAGGCAAGTAATCAGGAAGTTAACACCAAATGAAAAATTATCTCCTTGAATCAGGGTTAAAACCGGGACAGCAGATACTTGTTCACACCTCGTTCAGCAGGATTAAGGAAGCTTTCCCTGGAATTACTCCTATAGAGGTCATTGATATACTTAAAGAGATAATTACTCCGACGGGTTCAATTATATTTCCTGCTTTTACTTATTGCTTTAAGAAAGCTACAGGTGAATTTGGAGTTTTCGACAGGGATACCTCTCCTTCAAATGTTGGTATCCTGTCCGAGACTTTCAGAAAATCCTCCGGAGTAACCAGAACGTCCTCCCCCACACATTCTTTCTCTCTATGGGGAAAGGCAGCATGCCTGATAAACTATACAAATTCACCCGCCAGTCCTTTGGGCAAAGGCAGTGTCATTGAATGGATTGCCAGTGTTGATGATAGTTACGTATTAATGATCGGAGTGAACTTCAGCGCTTTGACGCTGGGTCATTATATTGAGACTGCGTTAGGATTGCATTATCTGAATGTCTCCCCCTGGAATTACCTGAACGTGCTCCCAATCGGAGTCTCTGCAAAAGAAGAACAGGCATTGGTTGAGGTGCCGGGATGCAGTAAGGCATTTACAAGATTTGAAGATTACTTGCTGAAACAAGATATTATCAAAAAGTTTATTAAAAATGGATTAGAAAGTTATCTCATTCCAATAAAGCATCTTGTCCTCTGCGGCAGGGATTTTCTTGAGTCAGAGCCAAAAGGCTTACTATGCGAACAAGGTACGTGCCGCTCCTGCGATGAAAGACACGTATATTTGAAAAATAATCTGATCCCAAATCGTTAAAGGAGTATTTCATTGGCCATATCAATAATAAAATGGAAAAACCTTCTTTTATCTGGCTCCCTTGCTCTGGGATTAATTCCATTTACCTTGTTGCACCCGCAGAGTAGTTCTTATAAACCCGCAAGGATTGACCCAAATACTATTTCAATAGAAAGAGAAGCATTCAGAAAGCATCTCAGGGAAAATATTATCAAAAAGAATCTTGAACTTCCTCTGACAGACTCTACTGAGGAAAAATGGAAAGGTGCATACTGGGCTTGTGAATTGTCATATTTTAGAGATACGCTTGTAATTAAATCTCTTAAGGAAGCACTCAGACAATATTCCCTGAGAAGCAATGAGTTTAACAGGGCCAGCCTTGAAGCAGTATATACACTCTATCCATCAGGTTTTGAAAAAGAACTGGATGAACTGCTGCAAACCACTACTATCCCGAAACACTTTGCATTGGGAGCAGAATATATTTTCAGATCGGCCCCCAATAAAGAACAGTCAAAAGAGGATTTGTTAAAACTCATGATGAAAAAATTCCCTTTCTGGCAGAAAGATCCCATTTTGCTCATGCTAAATCAACGGCTTAACGGAAAAGAAACTGCACTTCCCCCTGTCAGGGATTTGCTTAATCATAGCTACTGGAAAGGGAGAACAGTAATTTTTAGCTTCCAGAGAAAGGACCGAAACTATGAAGGGCTTACGGTTATAATGGGTCCTGATGGCAGATTTCAAAAAGATAGCACAGGGAATATATTTTACATCCATCAGCTTGCTCGTGCACTTTCCAATCTGCCAGGATATCTAACAAATGGAAACACCCCTGCAGGTATTTACACAGTCATTAAAATAGATACATCTGACAACAGATTTATTGGAAGTACTCCTTTTATTTTAACTGCGCTTCCTTTTGAAGCAGATCCCGGCGTATTCTTCAAAGATACGAGTCTTGTCAACGTCCCCTGGAGCAAAAGCCTGTATGCAAAGTTGCTGCCGGAATCCTGGCAAGATTTCTTCCCTGCATACCAGACATACTATGCCGGAATGGCAGGACGAAGCGAAATTGTAATGCATGGAACCACAATTGATCCCGAGTTTTATAAAAGCTATCCTTTTTATCCCAATACTCCATCTCTGGGGTGCATAACTTCAAAAGAAATTTATTCGCCTGAAAATGGGAAACTCATATTAAGCGACCAGCAAAAACTAATTGATTCATTTATTACCAGCTATAACAAAGAAGCTTTCCTTATTGTTATTGAACTGGATGATAAACAGGCACGGGTTGATATAGATGAAATAATGCCACTTATATACGATTCAGAAAAGTGATTATTCTTGTACCCTCAGCAGTTATAAACTATATGTTACAAACTTTTTGTTAAATTTCATCCCGTATTGCATCTTATTTTAAATATTCTTAGCTTCGGAATATTTAAACTTAAACTATTTATAAGGAGACCTATAGAGACATTTCTACTCTGTTTACATTTGAAAACAATACAAATGGAGTCTCCAATGGTAATTCTTTTGCTGAAATGCTCTGATATTAATTTCCTACCTTTATTTACCAGATTGTTTAATGCTGCCGGGGCTTTTAGTAATTATCCATTCTTCACAAAAATGGTCAAAAAGAAAACAGGGTATATTATCTGCATTATGCTCCTTTTATGCATGGGAAATCTGCATGCACAATCGCTTCCTGAGGACTATAATGTCAGTAAAAGATCGCGGTTACTAAAACATGGTTCAGAAACACCGCTGGGTAACTCTATCACGGATATTATTACGGTCGGCGACACTGTTTGGCTTGGGACCAGCAGGGGTCTGAGCCGCTCCACTGACAGGGGCCTCTCATGGACAAACTATTACGGTAAGGAACCTTTTGGAGAAGAAGAAATCACCTCAATGGCCTATTTTAAAGGTATGCTGTGGGTTGCAACAAATCATATTGAGAACATTAATGATGAGGATATCTTTACAGGAAGCGGACTAAAATTTACTACTGATAACGGTAACTCATGGGGGTTCGTGCCCCAGCCTACAGACTCCTCATGGGATTCCTCAATAGTTTATGGAATCAACAGGCTGCGCGCATTACCAGTAACTGCAGAACAGCAGAACCTTGCATGGGATATAGCAATTACCCCGGGAACGGTCTGGATTGCTTCCTGGTCAGCGGGAATCCGCAAGAGTACTGATTTGGGCAAAACCTGGCAGAGGGTACTTCTGCCGCCGGATTTTCTGGACAGCATTAAGCCAACCGATACGCTTAAGTTTTCGCTCCAGCCCCAATCGGGCTGGTTCGGAAGTGAAAGGTACCTGAACCACATGGGGTTTTCCATACTCGCAGTCGACAGCCTTACACTTTATGCGGGTACCGCCGGAGGCTTAAATAAATCCACCGACGGCGGCATCAGCTGGAGGAAATTCACCCACCAGAACCAGGTTAAACCAATAAGCGGGAACTATGTGACATCGCTGGCATATGATACCCTCACAAAAAAGCTGTTTGCAGGGAGCTGGAGGGCAGAAGGCAATACAGAGTTTTATGGTCTTAGCTATTCTGATGACGGAGCTGAGAGCTGGAATACAGCATTGAACGGAACAAAGCCCTATGGTTTTGCATTTAAGGACAAAGACGTAATAACCGCTACCGACCAGGGATTATTCAGATCTGATGACGGCGGGAATACATGGGTTATTGCCGGCATGATTGACGACAAGCTTTCCGGATTTTCAATAAAAACAGACGTGTTCTATGCAGCCTCAGTTGAGAAGAACGATCTCTGGATCGGATCAGCCTTCGGCCTGGCAAAGTTCACTCAAACGGGAAAGATGTGGGACGGCAAATGGAATGTATTTGTTGCCAGCCAGTCCCTGGCTTCAGAAGCTGAAACCTATGCTTACCCCAATCCCTTCTCGCCGGACGCAGAAATGGTAAATATAAAATACAGTACAGGAAAGCGCACTGCCAGTGTAAGCATAAGAATATTTGACTTCGGTATGAATCTGGTAAGGACAGTAATTCAGAATGCAGTCAGGGGCAGTTTGGATGAATCGGGAAAGGGCGTGATCGATTACTGGAACGGCCGTGATGAGCGCGGTAAAATTGTGCCCAACGGAGTTTATTTTTATCGTATTGATATTGATAACGGTGAAACCCTGTACGGGAAAATAATGGTATTATTATAGGTTTAAGTGCTGAGTTGGGATGGTAGCTTTCTTAACTCAGCATTATGCACCAGACACAATACACTTGCACAGGCAAGCGCGGAATTACCTCGTTACGTTCTCCCCTATTTTAACCAGGGCGTCCTGTGCGGCATTCTGCTCGGCAGTTTTTTTATTTTTACCTTCACCCGTACCGTAACTGATGTTATCAACAAATACTTCGATGGTGAATATCTTGTTG
>JBLMZM010000267.1:0-5175 GCA_050258815.1 Ignavibacteriales bacterium | reverse complement strand
TCGATATCCTGCAGAGAGGCAATTTCTTTATAGCTGAAGCCTGAATATTCTTTCAGCAGGTAAGCTTCCCTCTGCTCTTCGGGGATTGTTTCGAGTGCCGACATAATCATTGCCCTCAGCTCAACGTTATCCATTTCATCTGTCAGCGCTTCAGAGTAGAGCGGCTCTTCGTCGTCAAGCAGGTCCTCGGCTTTTCTTTTTTTATGCCTTAAAAAGCTATAGACCTCATTTCTTGCAGTTTTATAGATCCATGATGCTATAAATTCCGTGTTATTAATATTATCCATATTCTCATAAAGTTTAATAAAAACGTTCTGCACAATGTCATCGGTAAGCATCTTATCATTCAGCATTCTGAATACATAAAAGTACAATTTGGACTTATGTTTTGCATAATAAAACTTAAATTCCATTCTGCCTTCAGGTTGAGTAGTAGTCAAGTCCCTTCCGATTGTTTATATTAAAGACGCCGGAAAAAGAAAAATGTTGCTGCCAGATAAATATATTTTTGCCGGTATGGAAAAAAGTAACGATAGAATGCCCCCATAATCCGACGATTCAGGGATTTTATTTAAGTGCTGAGAGACAATTCCCATAAAGCTTCACTGTGACCTGATGTCCTAAAAACTACTTTACGAGCATCAGCTTCTTTGAATCCCTGAATTGGCCTGCCTGAATTGTATATACATATATTCCCGTGGGCAGGTTTGATGCATCGAACCGGACCTTATAATTTCCAGCCTTCTGATCTTTGTTTACCAGGGTTGTAATCTCGCGGCCGAGCATGTCAAAGACCCTAAGCTCGATATGAGTTTCTTTTGGCAGTGAATAGCTTATTGTTGTTGCCGGATTAAACGGGTTAGGATAGTTCTGACTGAGTTCATAATTGAAAAGCGGATGATTTTCTGAAACGGAACTAAGCTGGGAGCCTTTTATTTCTTCAGCCGTGCAATGGACCGGTTTTGCAAGGGTGGCAATTGTGGCAACAGTTGCCTTTACAATATTAGCCATGAAGCTGAAGTCAAGTGTACCTATTGTATCACTTGCCTTGTGATAATTCGGATTTCTATATTCGGCACAATCCGTCAGCATCAATGCCTTAAAACCATTATCCCAGAAAGGCGCATGATCGCTGCGTCTTAAAAAACTGACCGCCTCACCATTTCCCGCAACAGAAAGTGACATTTCATTTAACAGAGGGACGTACTTTCCGGCACAGTTCTCAAACGCAGCCATCAGGGATTCAGAGTTGCTGTTTGCCACATTTGCAATAAAGTTTCCTTTGAAACCCTGGGCCGAAGATCCTGCATATACCTCGGGGAAAAGCCTGTCAAAGCCATAAGGAAAGGTCTGTGAATTTTGCTTTTCACTTAAATATCCGATCATCTCATAATCAATAACACCGGCAATTTTTTCCGATCGGGACGACGCATTTTCAGCATATCTCTGGCTGCCTTTTAGTCCCAATTCTTCCAGGTCAAATCCAATAAATCTTATTGTATTAAGGTACGTGCCTGAGGATAGTACTCTCATTGCTTCAAGCATGCCTGCAACACCTGAACCATTATCATCAGCCCCGGGCCCTGCAGGGACTGAATCGAAATGACTGCACAATATATAAACCGTATCTTCGTTTATCTGTCCCGGCTTTTCCCCAATGATATTTGATGCAGAATAACCAGAATAATCAAAAACATCTTTTTTGGTCCGCAGGTCATTGAGCAGGAATCTTTGCTCAATCAGATTTCTTACCTCCTGAAGATGAACCGGGCTTTTTATGTAATGCCTTATGCCGGCGATAAGAACCATATCTGTTTTCAGGTTTTGGGTGTCCACTTTTGAAGTCATGTTCTCAATTGGAACCTTATACATGTCATCAGCCACAATTTTCAGGGCAAACATTTCCGATGAGGGATCAATAAGCATTGGGTTGTAGTAACAGAATATTTCTCTTTTGCCAGGGCTGACAGGATAGCCCGCATTTCCATTTATTGAGTCGGCATGGAGTGGAAATGTTTTACCGCCGTCATTTGACAACCGCAAGGATACAGAAATACTATCATCCTCCTGGTCAGACAAATCATATTTTATATGGATACACTTCTTCAGGTAATCTACTTCAGCAGTAATGCCAGTTAACTTTGGGGGAGTATTCTGTGCTGATATTTTGATGGATAACAGGAAAACAAGTAAAAAGAAAGGTATGACCTTCTTTGCTATCGGAACAAGAGAATTTTTTGAAATAAAACAGAAGGTAAAAAGACATCTGAGATATGACTTATCTGACTGCATTTTAATCCTCGGGTATTTTAGAAAAAGAATTAATACAGTAAATTTATTTCAATAGTTCTCCTGTAAAGATATGCCTAAAATCTAAAGGTTTGACAAACTTAATGAATGTTGACAAACTAAGCAAACGAATATTTGCTTATCCTTACCCGATACTCCGTCCGTACTAATTGCAAGACTAAAGTGGCATGTCATTTAAATAATATCTCCAGAATAGGCAATTGAACTAAAGTATAAATTCTCAGCTTGGTTTATCTCAGCCACGCCTAAGTCTCTTCCACTTCAATCTCGTTTTCATCTGTCCCCTTCTGCCTCAAATATTCCAGCACCTCAGATGTTACTAATCCAAAGAATATCAGTATCCCTCCTACTACGCCTAAAGCTGAGATCCTTTCGCCCAGCATGATATATGCAAATATTGCGGAAAATACCGGTTCAAAAGAATATATGATCCCCGCCTTGACAGGGCTTACCTCCCTCTGGAACCTGGTCTGCAGCAGAAAAGTAACGATTGATGCAAACAGTGCCGTATACATAAGTCCGAACACCAGATTTCCCGTCAGCTCAAAATGAACAGGTTCTATATTCGTCATTGAAAGTGCGGCCGAAAAGAGGAATGCCAGCAGGCTCGTTACCGCGACCTGGAAGAAGGTAAGCAGAAGAAAGTTTATCTCTTTGCTTATCTTGTGCAGGTATACAATTTGTACCGCAAAGAAAAAAGCACAGATGAGTGTAAGAAAATCCCCGGCATTAAAATTTCCGCCCAGGTCACCAAGAAGGCTGGAAACAGACTGGAACATATCCGACCCGGGAGCAGGTTTAGCAGACAGGAACAAAAGTCCCAAAACTACAATTATGCTCCCTGCAATTGCGCCGGAGGCTGGTTTTTTCTTTTCAATCAGTATCTGCATTATTGGAGTAAAGAGCACGAAAGACCCGGTTATAAATCCGCTTTTGGTGGCAGACGTATATTTTAATCCCACTGCCTGCGGGGCAAATTCCAGGAAGAGAAAAACCCCCAGCAGTGAAGATCTGTACAGTGTCTTTTTATCTATCCGGATGAGTTTTTTATAAACAAAGGGGAGCATGACAACTGAAGCTATCAGGAATCTTACAGCGACAAAAAGCATAGGGGATGAATCTGTAAGGGAGCCCTTAACGATAACAAACGTAGCGCCCCAGAGAAGTGTAGTAATAATCAGTGCGCTTTCGCTGAGGTACTTTAATGAATGTTTATATTGCAGTAATCTCTTCAAGGGGTTATTAATCTTTCTTTTTCTATTTATTGAAATTGAAATAGCACTTCCTTTCTTTTACACATATTCACCTGATTAAATCCATTTGATAAAATCAAGAATGCACATCCGGTATTAATTTCCATATGAAGGAATGACAATGTCACCTACAAAACTATTATCGCAAAAACGGGATTCAACTTCTATTCCTCTTTATTGTATCCGGACTCACTGTTTAGGTTAATACTCCCTGTGCAAATCATGTCCACGCGAATTTAATCATATTTCGCATAAATAAATATATAACTCCTAAGAAAACTTATTTTAGCGAAACATATTACGCAGTATTGCCAGGAAAATGATAATTATCAATACAGCAATCATAAATTGTGAACAACCAAACATAAAAGGCTGTTCTGACTTAGTAAAGGTTGATCCTTTAAGAGATATTTCATTTGTAAAGATACTCTTGAGTAATTCTGCCGAAAGGCCCATTCCCATTAATCCAAACCCGAGCAGGCCAAACTTTTCATTTAAGGTTTCAAAACGAAGTGCTATCACCATTATTACGATCCCTGCTATTATGCAGGCATATTCAACCATTTTTATCGTATCGGAAGTTTCCTCATTCTCTCTTTTCTTCACACTTACCGGGTTATTTTCAGAGATAATTTCGTCGAACTGCTTCTGTATCCCTTCATCATTCAGGTCTGATGAAGCGGGAAGATTCATTTTGATTCTGATCTGTTCTTCAATCAGCTTTACATTTTCCGGATTTCTTTGCCTGTCGATCCTTCGATAGACGTCAACCAGTCCATATAAACTGTACTTTGAATAATTAGGGATGTATTTTGAAGCCATTTAGCAGCTTTCAAAATTAATGTAACAATTCATTTATGGTATTCTCTTCACCTAATTGCTTAATGCCTTCAATAGTATATCTTTGTTTAGTGAACCAGTTTAAAACTCTTCAAGGATTTCTGTATTAGATCCATATTCTTATTATAGAAATCCGAATCACCCATATAATTTACATTATAAATTTTTCCGTTCGCCGAATAGTAATAAGTTATGGTGCGCTGGCGGTTAGGGAATGACCCATTTTTATAGCTATAAGTGAAATCATATATCAGGCATTCACTTCCGTTATTTACAATCCTTTCTTTTTTGTTTACATAAATATCCTTACCTATAAGTTCATATACTTTCATAGCAGCAGTCGCATAATCCTCAAGGCTCCCGTTCCCATTGGCTGAACTGATCATAACTCTCAGTGATCCTTCACTATCCTGCCTGGAGGTATCCTTACGGAATTCACACCTAACGACATGATACATTTCATTTGGTATGCTGAATGACCAGGATTTTGGGAATATCATAGAATAACCATATTCCTTATTTGAATACTCATTCCATTCAGCATCAACTTCATTTAAAGTGGGCAAAAAACTATTGTCCTTCAGAAGTTTTATGAATTTCTCTTCTTTTAGGAACCTCTGAAAGGAATCGTCTTTTGAGGGATCCGGGAAACTCTCATCTGCAAGAATATGGTCCTTAAGTTTTATTGCTTTTGCCAGATAATCAATGCAATCATCGAGTTTTTCACGTTCAGCAAACACACATGCAAGATTATAATAGAACATGGGATAGG
>JBLMZM010000266.1:0-3515 GCA_050258815.1 Ignavibacteriales bacterium | reverse complement strand
CATTCATCCATATTCCACCCGATTTAAATTTTATGATTACGGTTTTTACATTACCGCTGTCATCATAGGTATAAGTATTTCTAAGGGAGTCATCAACGGTCGTCTGCTTCGGATGATAAATAGAATCCAATTTGACGTTTTTAAGATTAATACTCTGCTGCCTTTGCAGAAATCTTGCAGTGAAATTTTCCTGCAATTTACCGTGTGTAGTAGTTCTCAGCCTCATGCTTTCAATCTTTGGCGAATGGGGCTTAACTGAGCTGAGGAGTCTTTCATTAAGAGTTTGCGGAATCAAGATTCCGGTCAAACAAAAGAAAAACGTTATGCATTGCAAAAACTTTCTCATATTAACCTCCTGTCATTTTACATTCATTAACTCATCGTCTTTTTATCAGGTCATTTTATATAACCCATCTTTTTTGCCTCGGCATATCTGCCGGAGCGGATTGAATAATAGTAGGTATCACTTGATAAACTCTTGCCGTTAAACTTTATAGTATATTCGCTGACATCCTTATAATCATTTCCACCTCCTGTTTAGTTAAATTGCTAAAGCCCTCAACGGTCCTTCTCTTAGCTGAACAGTTGCGGTTGCTCCGGATGTGAAAAATTCCTGTGAATAAAACGGAAAATCTTCTGAGGTATTTACAGGATAAAAGAAGGATTTCCCGGCCAGTGTGAGACTTATCTCTGGTTATTGAATAGAATGATGTAAGAAAAGCGGCAATATGAGAAGTGAAGGGCTCGAGGAATTAATATGCTTTTTAAATTATTTTGAAACGCTTCAAACAGACAATACTTATTTTCCACACACTCAGTCTCTAAAGTGCAAAGGAGTCTTTTCGACTCACACACACACGCACACACTCTCTCTGTGGTACAGCTCCGCCTCTAACCTCACATATATAAGTCAGTCTTCAGAATAATTTCAATTCAGGGTTGAATAATTATATATTTTTCTCCAAATGAAGTCAAGGGGAAAAGGAAATATAAACAAAGCTGCCTTTTCCCCCAAAGTCGCTAAGCGGAGCCATTAACCCTATATTAACTTATCTGATAAGAATCAGCTTTTTAACCCCGGTAAATTCACCGGCCTCCAGCCTGTAGAAATATACTCCGCTTGGCATATTGCCTGCATCGAACTCTACTGTATAGGTGCCTGCAGACTTAAATGCATCTTCGAGTACCGTTACTTCCCTTCCCAGCAGGTCAAAAATTGCCAGCTTAACTTTACTGTTTACGGATATCGAATATTTTATTGCAGTAGTTGGGTTGAAAGGATTAGGATAGTTTTGCGACAAGCTGAATGACTTTACTGCTGTTTCAGCCATCAGTCCTGCGACCGCGGAAGTATACTCAATGTTCACAACAAATGCATCCTCAAATGACATGCTGCTTTTATTATTGTTATAGTTCATTGTCAGCGTGGTCCTTGCCGGAGCCCAGACATTATTCTGCCAGACTAAATATTCCCCGTGCGTGGCATTGCCATTAGTATCAAAGGTATAATTGTATGTATTATCCTTCTCCCAAACACCGTTTTTCTGTACTTCCAAAAGACTTGTAAGCATGTTGCCATTCATATCATATGTACGTGTATTTCTCATTAAAGCCGACCAGGTTCCGTTATTCCAGATTTCCATAAGAAGTGTTAGCTGGTTGCCATTGGCATCATAGGTATTTGTATAACGCACGTAATTGACCCAGGTGCCGTTTTGAGACACTTGATACAGGGTTGTAAGCAAATTGCCTTTATTGTCGTAAGTATAGGTATAACTTTGATAATTTACCCAGGTTTCATTTTCCCATTTTTCATAAATGTTTGTCAGTATATTGTTGTTGTTATCATATGTTCTTGTGCCTCTGTACATTTTAACCCAGGCCCCGTCTTTCCATTCTTCAGTAATTGACGTCAGCTCATTGTTGTTGTTGTCATATGTATATGTATATCTCTCGTAACCCACCCAGGTCCCATTTTGCCATTCCTCAGAAAGATAAGTCAGCATGTTGCCCGTGTTATCGTAAGTGTATGTTATCTGGTAATAATTTTCCCAGTCATTGTTTTTCCACATCTGCATCAGATAGGTCAGCTGGTTGCCGTTAGCATCATATGTAGCTGTTACGCGATCATATTTCTGCCAGGCACCGTTATACCAGACTTCCCGCAGCATTGTAAGCGGTTGGTTTTTATTGTTATAGCTATATGTAATTTGGACATAGTCTACCCAGGTATTGTTATTCCAGGTTTGCCAGAGAATTGAAAGCAGGTTTTTGTTAACATCATAATTGTAAGTATATTTTACAGATTGCATCCAGTTCCCGTTGCTTAATGTATCTACAGTAGACGTTGACAGATTTCCTCCGGCATCATATGTGTTTGTGGTCCTTGTCGAATCATTCACCGTAATTAACCTCGGATGATAAACGGTCGAATCAACTTTATTAATCCACGAACTCTGCTCTAGAAGATTCTGAAGCAAACTTTCAGTAAATTTATCCTTTGCAGCTATGTGTGTTGGAATTTTCAGGTGAAATCTTTCTATCTTCAGTAGATGAGGCTTATCTGCTTGACCGGTCATCCTTTCAATTAGAGTCTGCGGAATTGCGATCCCGGTCACAAGGAATAATAAGGCTAAGCATTGGAAAAACCTTCTCATAATTATCCTCCTTCTTCGATTTTTATTACTATTTACGTCTCTTTTTTAGAATTCAAATCATTTGATATAAACCATCTTTTTTGTGGTTGCAAAGTTGCCAGATTTAATGGAATAATAGTAAACACCGCTTGATAAACCGAGACCGTTAAATCTAATTACATGTTCACCCGCAATCTTAAAGTCATCCAATAATATCCTTACTTCCCTTCCATTGACATCATGTACCTTAAGGGTAACATGCCCGGCTTCAGGAAGATTAAAGCGTATTATTGTCTCGGGATTGAACGGGTTTGGGTAGTTCTGCAATAGCTCAAACTTCCCTGGAATATCCAGCTTTTCTTTTGCAATACCCGAGCTGGAGACAATGACCTGTACAGGTATTTGAATATTTCCTCCGTTACTTGTTATTGAGATCATTCCGGTATATTCACCTTCTTTCAGGCCTTCGGCATTCAGGCTTACCGTTACGGTTTGTGATGACCCGGGAGCTAGTGTACCACCAGAGGGACTGACTGTAAGCTTAAGCGCCTCACCCGAAGCCGTTATAATTATTTGCCCTGTTTTTTCAGCTGTTGCTCCATTATTATCTGTAAGCTTTAGTCCTATCTGGTATGTACCAGGCTGGGTATAGGCGTGCGTGGCGACTTTCTGGTCACTTTGCGCTCCATCTCCAAAAGTCCACAAACAAGCTACTATCTGACCGTCAGGGTCGAATGAGCCCGAAGCGTCAAAAGTTATGGATTCGTTAACTTTTGCCTGTTCCTTTGATATTTTATAGACGACTGTTGGTGGCTTATTTACACCACTGGTTTTGGTGCCTGTAGCTCTTATTAGGAATGCCCCGTTTTCGGCACCTGC
>JBLMZM010000265.1:0-6527 GCA_050258815.1 Ignavibacteriales bacterium | reverse complement strand
ACTGCTAATGATACAGCATTTAATTCCGTGATTACCAAATCCTCCATGTTCTTTTTCCCGGAGATCAGTGCTGTTTCATACAATGGGATTGCGCCTCAAAGTTACTGCCTGTCACAGAATTACCCAAACCCGTTCAATCCTTCAACGATTATAACATATGCACTTCCCCGGGTGTCCCATGTGGATTTGAAAGTATATGACATGCTCGGCCGTGAAGTATCAACACTTGTCAGTAAAGAGCAGAGTGCGGGTGAGTATAAAATTCAGTTCGACGCATCTTCCCTGCCCAGCGGAATGTATGTATATTCCCTCCAGGCCGGAGAGTTCAGAGCTTCAAAGAAACTCCTCCTGATTAAATAAGTTTAAGGGATATTTAATTCAAAGCCCTTGAAGTCTAACTTTTAAGGGCTTTTTTGTTGTAAAATATCTAGAACATCGACCATCAGAAATGCTCATAACAGCCTGATTTCCAACCATTTTGAAGCCCTGCGCATCACATCCCCCTTTCCGCTTGAAAAAACAAAAGTTAAGGAGCAGCTAAAAATGCTGTTTTTGAGCTTTTTTCGCATAATGAGGCAAATTGAATTTATAATTTTTCCCACCATCGTTTTGCGCTATGAATTATAGCTGCTTTCTAAAACCATAATCCGTAGCTTAATTTCAGGATTAGCTGATTTGAATCATACTGCCAGTTTTCTCTGTCAAGCTTATTTATATTATGATTGTAAACCAGGAATAGATCTCCCATCATGTCAAACATCCACCTAAGGCGTGTATTTGACCCGAGTTGATTTGAATCGGTGTCATACTGTATAAAAGAACTCAAATATAAACTGGAAGAAAGCCCCAGTTGAAATTTCAAGCCGAGCAAATCCTGCGTAAAATTACCTTCGGGGAGCCTGGCAATATTCTTCTCGTAACTTACTCCAATATTTATGCTGTTTGACGGCCTCAGGTTCAATTCCCCGCTTATCTGATCGAGGTATCCATTATAGAACGATCCAAACCACCAGGTTGCAATGCCATTTATCACGCGCTTGGAGGCAGTTTCAGCTTCAATCCTGTACCGTTTCCAGTCATATGGGCCTTTAGGAATAATAACGCCTTTACTGATTTCAAAATCCTCAGGTAAAAACTCCCCTTCAGGAGCGATATTGAATTCAATTCTGTCCCCGCTTTCAAAAAGAGTATTAATCGGAGCTAAGAAAATACTCCAGTATTGCCACTTATTATTAAGATCAGTAATCAGTGAAAAGGATGATTCAAAATACCATCTTCTTATATTAAATACTCCTGGAAGGGGCATATAGTCTGCTCCAAATGAGTATTTGTTTATGCCGTTACGTGGAACAAAACCCAGTGAGGGTGAGAATCCATCTCCAATTCTTAAGGCTGTTAATGCCATATCGAGCAGATCATTTGGATAATCAACCTTAAAACCTGCTGCCGATCTGTCTTTATCCAGTCCATTCTTATTATATAGTCCCCAGAGGCCGACAGCGAAATTTTTGTCTCCGAATAATTTCGAGGTATGGTATGAATAATCTGTTCCAATTAACCATTCATTACTATTTCCCGCAGGATCCCCAATCGTTCCAATCAGTCCAACACTTGATTCTTCAAGAACATCTTGTTTTATTCTGAAGACACCAAGTGATGACATTGGGACTAAACCGCTGACAGAATTTGTCCTTGTAAAAATTGCGCCGAAGCTTGTTCCGTTTATTTTTCCGTTTACTTTCCCACCAAAAAGAATAGGGATTTTTTGTCCGTTGAATAAACCAATTCTGCGAGAGAAAAACGGAATAACATCAGAGCCAGTGCCTATTCCGAAATCAAAAAGGTCACCACCCTCAAGAAAGAATCCTCTTTTCTCAGGAAAATAAAGGAGGAATCTGGTCAGATTTGTCTGCCTGGCATCTACTTCAGTTTCTGCAAAGTCTGTATTAAGTGTCAGTTGTGCAGTTATATCATGGAATTTCTGAGTCAGATCAGCGCTTAAGTCATAATTTGAGTTATACTTTTTGTCATAGAATTTACTAGAAGATGCTATGGTTGAAACCTTTGCTGATACCCCCATTCCATTATTAAAATCTGGCAGCTCAGTTAACCTTCCAGCATGAACGACATTTCCAAGCAGGTAGTCACGTTTAGGTCCTGTCCACCTGTCTCTTTCAAGTAGTCTTTCTATTTTCCTTTCGAAATTAAATCCCCATTCACTTAGATCTGGGTTATAGGATAACACCCTGACAGGTATAATGATTTCAGCTGTCCATCCATATGAAGTGATACGAGTTGCCGCATCCCAGATCCCATCCCAGCTTGAATTCTCAGCTTCACCAGAATTATAGACAAGAGCATCATATCTTGTCCCATATGGATTAACTGCAAAAATATAACCTGTTCTTTTATCAAGATGTGTGTCAAAGACAAAAATAATCCTGTCTTCATCTGACAAAGAAGCATCACGGGTTTTTGATATGGAAATTATTTTATCTGGTTCAGGGTCATAACATACAATACCCAAGTATATATTTTTCTTATCTGCTGCTACTTTAACTATTGTATTAAAATCAGGATGTTTTCCTTCAAATGGATCTATCATAACAAGGTTAGAAATTGAATCAGCCTTAAGCCAGAATGATTCATTTAGTGTACCATCCAATTTTATATTGTCCTGAGCAGATAAGTTATAAACCTTAAGACTTTGCGAATAACAGATAGAAGTCAGAAGAACCAGCAGGAAAACTACTCTCATTTATATTCCAGTATTATTGATATTTTAAGAAGCCGAAGAAGTTTAAAATAGAGTTGAAAATATAGGGAACAAGGTAATTATAGGCAAAAAAAAACATCAGTATTCGAATCAATGATGTAAAAAAGATGTCCCCCTCCTTTTCGGTTGTTTGAACTATCAAAATATCTATTACGTTATGTAATATATCTTACAACTTAAGGTATTATGAAATGGCTGTTTTTAGTACATTAACTTCAGGGCCAAAAGTCCAGAGACAGAGTCAGGTTATAGCTGAACACAAGAATGCCTGGAACCATATTGTATAGAAATTCTACTTATATACTTCCCTATAGCAAGGAGCCGCTGGAGAATTTCCAATTGACTGGCTCTGTTCGGCCTGGTTAATATAAAGGTTCATAGAAACAAACGCCAGTTTCGAATTTGCACCAGAAGACTCACTGCCCAAAGGTTCTGTCTATTTTGATGTATATGGCTGCGAGTTCGGCTACAGTGGTGAAGACTTCGCGTTTGAATCCCTGTTGAAAATATTTCAGGTAAAAGACAAAGTACTTGTAATAATCTCACAAATAGTTCATGACGTTGATCTTTTGTATAAAATATTCAACCGCCCTGAGGCAAAAGGAATTGATAATATTGTAAGATCATTATCCAGTTATCTTAACAATGCCGAAAAGGTCTGCGAGATTGGATTTGGGCTGCTGGATAGCCTGTATAGTTACTATAAATCTTATAAAAATAAATAGACAAGAATATCAAAGTGACTTAATTCATGTGAAGCGGTTTTTGAGATGGTACTAAAAATATTCATTTAACGATTTTTATATGCGGTGTAGTTATTGCAATAGCGAGAGTATTTTCAGAATCGGAATCTCCTGCAATGTTAGGATGTCTTATAATATTTACGGCCTTTGTTCTTGATGATTTCTTTGGAAGTAATAAATAAGTTTATACACCATAATTGAACCATAATGGTAAGTTAATCAAAGTAAAAGCAATCATGAAAATGAAAGATGAAATGATAGAGAAAAACCACTTGTCAGTCGTTTCAACTGTATTTGTTTTATTGTTACTGCTGTCATGCTCTGCTCAGGATATGAATAAAAGCATTAAGGCATCATTAAAACTAATACATACGGTTTCTTTACAAAATGTAAAAGGAAGAATTGATCATCTTGAATTCAATTCAAAACTAAACATCGCTTATGTTGCAGCTCTGGGGAATAATACAGTTGAAGCTGTTGATCTGAGGAACCTGAAGATAGTTCACACTATAAAAGGCTTAAGCGAACCTCAGGGCATATGTTTTATTTCTGCAGGCAATTCTCTCTTTATTGCCAATGGAAGCAGTGGGATTTGTGATGTATTCGACGCGGGTTCATATAAAAAATTAACCTCGATCAGCCTGGGAAGCGATGCTGATAATGTGAGATATGATCCTTTAAGTAACAGAGTGTATGTAGGATATGGAGATGGAGCAATTGCAGTTATTGATGTCTCAAAGTTCAGGAAACTGGCAGAAATAAAACTGCCTGCACATCCTGAATCATTCCAATTGGATGATAAAAGAATCTATGTTAATGTTCCTGAGGCCCACGAGATCGATGTTATTAATTTAGAGCGCAGCTCAGTTGAAACAAAATGGAAGATTAAAGATGCATCATCCAATTTCCCGATGGCATTAGATAAGGTAAATCATCGTTTGTTTATTGGCTGCCGCCACCCAGCAAAATTACTGGTGGTGGATACTGAAAATGGCAAAACTGTCGCCTCTCTAAATATAGACAGCGATACTGATGACCTTAATTATGACAGTTCATCAAAGCAACTATTAGTAAGCTGTGGAAGCGGAAAGGTAGATATTATAAAGCAAATTGACCAGAATAAGTATAAAATTATATCAGTAATTAATACCCGTTCTGGTGCAAGAACTTCTCTGTTTATTCCTGAACTCAAGCAGCTGATTGTTGCTGCACCTGCCATAACTGGCAAAGAGGCTGAATTACTGATATACGGGAATAATTAGTGCTAAAGGTTATGGTTATTCACTGTTGTAAACAACTCTGCTATAAAGAAAAATAAGAAAAAATACCCAACAGTAATTACCATATATTTTAATTCCGAATTTCCAGAGTATGGAACACCGTGGCAGCTGAAATGATAATGCTATTATGGAAACTTTCTTTGGTACACTGAAATCTTTACGGGCACATTTTGAAAAATATGAATCCTGAATGCAGGTAATGGTAATCTTTATCAATTACATTGAAGTATTCTATAACAGGCAGAGGAGACATTCAGCACTTAAATTTAAAACACATGGGGGATAAGAATCATTAAACAAAGAAATATGGCTTTTAACCAGCCCGTTAGCAGCGGCATTTATTTTTCAAGGGCAGAATTTAAGGAAAGAAATACAAATAAAAATCAGATATTGACGAGAAAACTTCTCCTGTTGAAATAGGGAATAATAATAAAGGCCAATCATTTACGATTGGCCTTTATTATACAAATCACTACAGATAAAAGGATATAAAGATATTACTTATTCAGGGGAATTGAGGCTTTAAAAACCAGGGAATTCTTACTGAAATTTATTTTAATTTCTTTAAGTAATGAAGGGATCAGGATTGAATCACCTTTCTTATATAATTTTGTGGCTCCGTTTAATTCAATAGAAATATGTCCTTCTATAATGATAAGAATGCTTACGCTGTAGTTATCTATCCTCCTGAATGAATCTTTCCTGAATCTCCATCTTGTAATTTCAAATTCATTTACCGGAACATCGTAAATGTTGTCTTCTTTTTCAGATGAATCACTGTTTATTATTTTAACAGGAGTAAGATCATATGAAAGTATTTCAATAAGCGAGTCAATATCCTTAAATTTTGGAGTCAGCCCTGCACGGACTACATTATCGGAATTTGCCATGCATTCAATAATATTTCCCTTCAGGTAAGCGTGTGGAACACCCGCATCCAGGAAGATGCCCTCCCCTTCTTTTAATTCAACAAGGTTGAAGAGAAAAATCGAGAAGAGTCCGACGTCATTCCCATACTGCTTTTCAAGCTGAATGAAAAGATCTTCCTCCTCAGACTGCCCTCCTGCACCTTTTTTAAGAATCTCTTCTTTTATTTTTATAACTGCATTTTTTAATTCCTGAGGTTGCAAAACTGATTTTTTGATTATCTCCTCATACAAAATCCTAACACTGTTACTTTCATCAGAAATTCCCGATGCCGGTTTACTCAGAATATCATCAATAATTCTATTACCCACATACTCCTTTAAGCCATCGTAACTTTCTATTGCAGCTAAGAATTTATTAAGCGGCTTAAAACCTACCAGTGCTTTCAGGTTATCGAGGGCTATGGCAATTTCGGGTTTATGATTGTTATCCGGGTAATTCTTAGGATCCCTCAGGTGAAGTATTCCGGCTTTAATTTTATCCGGATGAGCCTGTATTGATAAGGCTTCTGAAGCAGAAAGTACCTTGAGCAAAAATGGCAGCTTTCCGTCAAACCTTTGTGAAATATCTTTACCTAAAACGTCTTCAGGATATTTTCCAATCAATTCATCAAGATCAGCTTCTTTTCCGTCAGGCAGAATGACTGAGGACGGGGCCTTGGAATGAGCTCCAATCCAAAGTTCAGCATCGGGGATACCCTCTTCAGCCTGAATGCCCAGGAGTTTTGGGATCACTGCCCCACTTCCCTTTGTGCCCCAATCATAGTTCTGAATTTTATTTTTAAGGAGATATGTTGTTGGT
>JBLMZM010000264.1:0-6736 GCA_050258815.1 Ignavibacteriales bacterium | reverse complement strand
GAAATATAGCTCTTCCGGCCGGAATATACTTGCCATACAACAGGGGGAAGACAAGGAAAATTATTTCATCATCTGTGCGCATTACGACTGCTGCCCGGATAGTGCGCTTGCTCCGGGAGCCGACGACAATGCAAGCGCCTGTTCCGTAGTCCTCGAGGCAGCGCGTCTTATTTCCAAACTCAGGCCGAAGTACTCTGTTATTTATGCCCTGTGGGATGAAGAGGAAAGAGGCCAGGGAAGCCAGTATTTTGCTGACTCAGCATTTACGGCTAAAATGAAGATTAAATGTTTACTGAATGCCGATATGATAGGATATGATATCAACAACAGCAGAATGGCTGTTTTATGGCAGCCTCAGGAATATGGTTCATTGCAGTATGCAGATATCATAAAAGACGTTAATACCCAGTATGGATGTGGTATTAATTTAATACCAAAGGCATCAGTAGCCCCTGGAGATGGAAATTTTTTCTATGCAAAAGGATTTACTACAGTTGACCTTACTGAAAAGCTGGGATTTTATCCTAAGGATCCGGTGTATAACTTTAATAAATATTATCACACAAGCAGTGATAGATTAGATAAATTTGACAAAAATTATTTTGAAAGCATGAGTAAACTGACAATTACTTCCTTTGCCAAAATGATAGGATTAAATTTGTCTGCAGCTAAATAGAAGTGAATTACGGTGGAAATGGCATGTAAACCGTTTAGCAGATCCAAATAAAAAAGCCTCAAGACAGCGAAAATTGGCCATCTTGAGTCATTAAATTCAGGCTCTTAAACCCTGCTGAGACAGGGAATATCCATGCCTCTCAAAAATTTTTGAATTTAGCCTGTTTTTGAAATATCTAGAAAATCGGTGACCAAATAGTGACAACAAGTCAGTCGGTATATAACTTATACCGGCTGACTCTTAGTTTTGTACTTATTTATTCCTTTGGGTACCGTTTGATACTATTTCATGTAAATCATCTTATACGTCATATCAAACGGTTCCCTTGCTGAAGCAGAAATACCTCTGAGCCTGTAATAATATATCCCTCCCGAGACATTGCGCCCTGACTCATTTGATCCGTCCCACTTGACAGCATGTTTCCCGGCAGACTGATGCTGATTTATCAGCGTTCTCACCTGCCTGCCAAGCACGTCATAAATGGTAAGCGAAACGTCCGCATCGGACGGAAGATAATAACCGATCACTGTGGACGGGTTAAATGGGTTGGGATAGTTCTGCTGTAAGGCAAATACCGCAGGTACGTTCTTCTGCTCTTCTTTTTCAACATCCGTAGCATCGCCATACGGCTTTACAGAGATATACCAATCTTCGCTCTCCCTGGTGTAGAGAGTATGTCCGTGATAATCTAATTTTGTATCCTGCGCATATTCATTCGAAATATTGTATTCATACGTACACGTATCACCCGTACGCTTTACTGTCTTGTCCTCCAGATTTGTCCTGTTGAAATTCATAAAGAAGCCATCCGACGAGTCATTGATGCTATAAGAATCATTGGACCATCCGGTCTCAGTAGAAAAATTCCTCGTATTGCTGGCGCCTTTTCTGGAGATATCGGAAGACACATAAACCTCAGGAATGCCGTCTGACTGGTATGGGTATGTAATATCGGCCTTAATGCCCGGCCTGCTGATCCGGCCTTTTACACTTTCATTTTCTATATCTATCGTCTTTCCGGTAGTTCCACCAGCAGTTACACTGAAATCCTTGAAGAAATCCCTTTTGCGGCTGTATGTTCCTGATGGCGTTACAGAAAGCACTTTGTTATATATCTTCAGCTGCTGGACACTGTATTCCCTTTCCAGGAGAATCTTTAATTTGAATGAAGCCGTGGTATTTTCAGAAGTATTTGAATTGAAAGAAATGGTACCGGTATCGAAAGTATTTGTCCACGAAGTGTCTCCCCTTGAAGTGGTGCTGAAATTCCACACTGCATCCATTTCACACGTTTCCGGCGGCACATTGAGATAGGCCGTTCCTGTAAAAAGGTCCTTTGCTCCAGTCGGCTTTTTATGCGGGAAATTTACATACATTACCGCAAGTCCGGGCTGAAACGGTACAAACCGCGTCTTTGCCGTCCCTTGTTCATCCGTAGTGACCTCATCTTCAGTAAACTTACCATTCTGAGGTCCGGAATATTCTTCCCCGTCTTCTGTAAATTCTTTCAGATGGAGTTTCCTGCCCTTCAGCGGCACACCATCGCAATCGATCAGTTTTATCTCTACATCAACTGTATCGCCGGCATTGACCTTCTGGCGTGAAGGTGTTACTTGTACCTCCTCCGGCTGACCTCTTCTGTACAGGCTTTTTATAGCAACCGAGTTATCAGTGTCTCTTTTGTATATCTCGAACTGCCTTATTACTTCCAGTATGGACCCGAACTGTGCTGCGAGTTTCTCTCCCGCCTTCCAAGGTTCTCCAATAGTACTTTCAAACTGAACTGAAGTAGATTTAACCAGTTCCCTGGAAGTACCGGTCTCCAGTGTAAGGACAGCTTCATAGCTGCTTCCGGCGCGGCTGACATAGCCGGAGAGGATATAGTCGCAGTCCAGTTCGCCGGCAGGAGGAAGATTGGTATAAGTAAGGCCGTATTTAAGTGTCCCGTTCTGCAGCGTTGAGGCATTGATCATCGCGCCGCTTAACCAGGTGATACAGCCTGAGTTCGGTTCATTTTGCCTTACACAATACCTGGCCCTGATGCCAGCCCAGAACAGCTCCATCCAGTCAGGAATTAGAGAATCAGCCTGCGGCCTCTCTACTTTCATCTCGAAATCATAAAGTGCGATTCTGGGGCGGGAGCAATCGCCGCATTCCTGCGAATAAGTATTGAGTGCAAATGCACTCAGAAAAAAACATAAGACAAAAGTTTTCATATTAAGCATCGATATATAATTGTTATTGAGGATAATTTTCAGAGAAACAACACATGCGCCTGGTTAAAACCTTGTCAATGCGAAAATAGTGAAATTTCGAACAATTATGAATTATTATTTTCTTGCCCTTTTGAGTAAGATTATTATTAAAAGTTTATATTCTTTTGAAAAATTCTTATATTCATGACATAAATAAAGGTTATGTCATGCGAACAATACTCTTCATATTCCTTATTAGTTGCACTATTATTATTCCTTCGTGCAAAAAGAACGATAATATTGTTGAAAGCAGTTTAACTCAGTCCGGAATAAGCTTTGAACCACAGAGAGTCAAAGTAGGGCAAAAAATCAAGATATCTATACAAGACGGCAACATAAATTTTAAGCCCGATGAGCAGATATTTTTCAACGGCTGCTGGAATATGGCTGACAGTATTGTGGGAAACACTATATATACTTTTGTACCATACATCCCAAATGCACCTGAAGATTGGAATGTCCGGATCGAGATGCATTCTAAAGATTCTGTTTACCAGGTTGAAGGAGTCTTGAAAGTAGAGACTGAAGCAAGCATTTCACCCGTAACAGTAACATGGAATCCTTTAGATCCTGTTTCAGAAGGGGAATCTTTTTATTATCCTAAAGCATATTCTCGGCAATACGGGTGGAGCGGTAAAAAAAGCAACGATACAATTTATCTTACACAAATATATCCTGCCAGCGAATCCTATGGGGAATTTAAATTCCTGTTCCACGATAACGGTCCGGGCAAACTGCCTGAACTTATTTCAGCTGTCCAAATACTTTATCCCGATTTTTTCCCAACTGAACCATATACCATGAGAGATACAATTAAACAGGTATTAGTCCATATTGATAAATGGGGAAGCGGCAATGTCTTTAGCGGTAGAGTTTTTCCTCAGGTTGGTGAATTCGCTTCATCCGGATTTAAATACCTTAAAAGTGCGGACCCTTTTTTTGATAGTTATACTTTCTACTGCACAATTAATCCCTGATGATAATTTCAGAACTGGTGCGCATTTTTGATATTCCCTTTTCAAAGCCGGATTAAGCACAGCATTTCATGCTTGCTACTTTGATCCGAGCTTTTTATTCTGCCTCAAAAGCTCAAGAGCTTCTGTAGCCCTTTTTGCCTGAGTCTCCTCTTTCTTTGCGCTTGTTATCCACAATACGTAGAGTCTGCGGTAAGAGGGGGCAAGACTGCTGAAGTTCTTCCATGCAAGGGCATCTGCCCTTAAGACCTTTTCAACAAGAGGCGGAATATCCAAAACTTTCTTCTTCTGCGGGGGCGTTTTGTTTTCAGAACTTTCCTCAAGTGGAAACGTAACCTTTGAAAGGCCGAACTCAGTCATCCTGCCTTCTTTGATAAGCTTTCTTACTCTAGCTTTATTTACTTCGGACCAATTATTTGTATTTGTTCTCGGCGTAAACTTCCTGGCATAACGCTCTTCATCCAGCTTCTTAATTATACTATCTATCCATCCATAGCACAGTGCCTCACCTACAGCATCTTCCAGGGGCAGAATGGGTTTATTGGCGCTCTGTTTATAAAAGACTAACCAGATAACATTTTCCTTTAGGTGATTTTTCTTTAGCCAGGCCCGCCATTCCTTGGCGGTCGTTACATGCAGGGTCTTAAGAGCTCCCATTTCGCATCCTCTGGAGGGATAGTTTGAAAATGTATGAAGATTAATAGTCCAAAGTTAAAAAGCCTTAAACCAAAAGGCAAAAGGAAAATCTGTCACTATTCAAGACCTGATAAATGCGATTCAAAAGAAATAACCTCCATGGCTTTTCTCAAGGATTATTTAAGAAGTTGTCCTTACCCAAAACCTTGTCCATGCGGGTTCAGCAAAAGCACGCATATTTTAGACACAGTTTTTCCCCATTTCCCCAATGCAAATTATATCAATTAAGAGAAGTGTGGGAAAGATGATTTAGTTTTACCGCTCAGGATATTTGGCATTATATGAATTTTTTGTTTACTTTCATGGATCGGAGAAATCAGAAATTAAAACAGGGAATACTATTAATTTATGAACGATAAAAATTTTGCAGCCATTTTTGATATGGATGGAGTTATTATTGACAATGCTTTGTATCATGAAAAAGCATGGAAAATATTTCTTAAAAAAAGGGGGATTAATCTTTCGAATAATGAGTTTAAGGAGATAGTGTTCGGACGAACCGGAAAAGATATTCTCAAGATACTTTTCAAAGATATAACAGAATCTGAAATAAAAGAGTATGCGAAGGAAATCAATGCAACATACAGAGAAGAATATGCTCCTTTTATTAAAGCAACTCCAGGACTTATTGATTTTCTTAAACTTCTGAAACAAAACAACATTACTGCCGCTATTGCCACATCAGCCCCGCCTATTAATGTTGAATATATTACGGAAAAACTGAGCATCCGTGAGTATTTTGCAAATACAATTGATGATACTCAGGTTACAAAAGGTAAACCTGATCCCGAAATATATTTGGCTTCAGCCGATGCAATTAATTATGAACCTTCACAATGTGTAGTATTTGAAGATTCCTTATCAGGAATTCAGGCAGCAAAAAATGCAGGAATGAAAGTGGTAGGAGTGGCAACTACACACGATCCTTCGGAACTGAAGAATGTTGATCTTGTAATCAAAGATTTTCATGAACTGGATATTGAAAAGATCAGAGCAATGTTTGGGAATTCACATCCATTTTAGGTCGTAATAAAATGAAAAAGCCCAAAATCAGACGACTTCGGGCTTTTCTTTTTAGATGCGGAGAAACAGTCCCCATGGAGTTACTTCGGGATCCGAAGGTCCTAAATTATTCGAACCCAGCTTATGTTGCAGGCATATTACAAAGCCTTGCCCACATTTGAGACTAAATATATTTTTTGAAAACCAGATGTAAAGCTTTTTTTGAGGGAGTAAACTCTACACACTTGTAGCCAAGCTCGTTTAAATTAACGTTTGTAAATAAGTTCTCACCTGAGTTCAAAAGAACTGGTGCTATGGCTATATGCATTTCATCCAACAGTTTTGCCTTCAGATACTGTTTAACAGTTTCAACACCTCCGCCCAGACGAATATCTTTCCCGCCAGCTTTTTCTTTTGCCATTTCCAGGGCAGTTTCTATTCCATCGGTAACAAAATAAAAAGTAGTTCCACCTGCCATTTCAATAGGGGGCCTTGCATAGTGTGTCAAAACATAAACGGAAGTGTGGTAAGGAGGATTTTCTCCCCACCATCCCTTCCATGAGAAATCTTTCCATGGACCTCTTTCCGGCGTAAACATATTTCGTCCCATAATCCAGGCACCAATATTATGGAAACCTTTATCAGCAAAGTCATCATCTATCCCCAAAATCCCTTCAGTTTTATCTCCATTCTGCATTTGGCCGTGCATCTTCTGGAAAGTATTGGTGGGAAAAAACCATTCGTGCAGCGCCATTCCATTATTCCCCATAGGGTTTTCCAGACTCTGACCGGCTCCAGCTCCAAATCCATCAACAGAAACTCCAAAGCACAATACTTTTAATTTGCTCATATATCATTCCTCATATTAAGAACAGGTATTATAGAAATAATTAAACAAAAATCTGCGTAACATTCTACCGGTCACCCAGGCGGAAGAGAATAGGGAGGTGTTGAAGAAACTTATTAATCCGAATATATATCAGGCACGTTTATTTATATTTGTCGAAATTATTCCCTTTATAATATCCTTTTTGCTGTTATATTTAAGCAGTAACAAAGCTCTCATTTACTAATGAAAGGAACAAAAATGTCATCGGTAAGTATATATCTGAATTTTAAGGGCAATACGGAAG
>JBLMZM010000263.1:0-25869 GCA_050258815.1 Ignavibacteriales bacterium | reverse complement strand
TGTTTGCCAGGGTAATTCCGCGCGGTAGTAACTTCAAAACGGCAATATTCTCCGAGAACCGGCCTGAATGGATCTATGCTATTTATGCATCATGGCACCAGGAAAGCATACCTGTATTGTTCGATTACACCGCAGAATTGGATGAAATTGCTTATATACTTAACGATTCCAGACCCGGAATCATATTCTGCTCCGGGGAACAGGGGGCCAGGCTGAGGACTATACTGCCCATGCTTAACTATATTCCAAAAGTAATCATGCTGGAATCCTTTGAAAATGTAAAAGAACCCGTAACACCCATAAGTAAAGTTGATCCACAGGACAATGATGCTATTGCCCTCATCGTCTATACCTCGGGTACCACGGGCAGGCCTAAAGGCGTGATGCTCAGCTTCGGAAACCTGCTCGCAAACGTAAATTCGGTGCTATATCTTGCTTCGCCCTCGGATGGGGCACTGGTGCTCCTGCCGCTTTACCATATTTTCCCTCTGCTTTGGACCATTATTGTTCCCCTGTATGCCGGAGCCGTGTGTGTCTTTACCCCCTCCATGGATCCCGCAGATATCATGTCAGCGCTTCAGAACAACAGGGTTACGGCAATAACAGGTGTGCCAAAGCTTTTTTACCTTATCCGCAAGAAGATACTAGAAGAGGTGAACAGAACCGCGGCCGGAAGATTTGCCTTTAAGGCAGCCGCCATGCTCAACTCCCTGAAAATCTCGCGCCTCATATTCAGGCGCCTGCACAGACAGTTTGGGGGTAATATAAGGTTTCTCATATGCGGAGGGGCGGCAATAGACCCGGAGGCTGAGAAGGACTACAGGACCCTGGGCTTCGAGCTTCAGACCGGGTACGGGCTCACCGAAACCGGTCCCATGATCTCATTTAACCGTCCCGGCAGCATCAGGCCAGGTTCGGCGGGTGAACCTCTAAGCTGTAATGAGGTCAGAATTATTGACGGGGAGGTGGCTGTAAGGGGGGCAAACGTGATGAAGGGATATTTTAACAGGAAAAGGGATACTGACGATGTGCTGCGGGACGGATGGTTTTTTACGGGCGACCTGGGCAGGCTGGATGATAAGGGCTTCCTGTGGCTGACGGGACGCAAAAAAGAGATGATAATCCTTTCAAACGGCAAAAATATTAACCCGGAGGAAATTGAAACGAAGCTCCTTGCTGTATCCGATCTTATCCGTGAGGCGGGAGTATGCGCAAACGGCGACCAGCTTCACGCAGTGCTGTTCCCCGATCCCTCCAAATTTGACCATGCCGCGGCAAATGACATAAAAGAACGCCTGAAATGGACAGTAATTGATAAGTATAACAGGTCGGCCCCCTCATATAAACGGATCACCGGTATAACAGTTGCCGGAGCAGGTCTGCCCAGAACTGCCCTCGGAAAGATAAAGCGGTATCAGCTGCAGAATCTTGTGCTGGAAGAGGAGATCAATATAGAAATAAACGGGAAGAGCCTTTCCGAAGAATTTAAGGCCATTTCGGGATATTTTAAGAATAAGAATATGACCCTGAGCGAAATGTCGCATATCGAGATTGACGCCGGATTCGATTCGCTGGACAAGGTACTGCTGCAATCCTTCATTGAAACCTCCTTCGGCGTAAAGCTCACCGAGGAGGTCATGCTGCACAACCCTACGGTAGGTGACCTGATACGTTACCTGAAAAAGGCCAGGGAGGATGGAAAGCCTTCCGTCAATAACGGATGAGCAGAATTTTTGCATGTGGGAAAATATCTGGTTTGCAGAGGGAGGCATTGTGGTATATATTGTAAAATATACAAAAATATAAGGATGTTTCTGACAGGTACGATAACGCCCTGTCAGCAGATTTTAAGTACATATGAGTAAATTATCTGATTTTAAGTCCACCGGCTGGAAAGAGCTGGTGGCAAAATACCAGGCTCCTCATACCTGGAAGGGACTCTGGCAACTATTTAATTCAATTATTCCGTTTATTGTACTCTGGTACGGAATGTTCCGCTCGCTTGAAGTCAGCTACTGGCTGACGCTTCTGCTATCGCTTCCAACCGCCGGTTTTCTGGTCCGTGTTTTCATCATCCAGCACGATTGCGGCCACGGGTCGTTTTTCAGCTCAAAAAAGGCCAATAATATGACGGGATTGCTGTGCAGTATCTTTACGTGGACCCCGTATTTTTACTGGCGCAAGGGTCACGGCATCCACCACGCAACCGCCGGCAACCTGAAAAGCAGGGGAATAGGCGATGTTTTAACGATGACAGTAAAGGAATACCAGGCATTAAATGCCTGGGGCAGGTTCAAATACAGGTTTTACAGGAATCCGCTGTTTCTTATAGTTTTTATTCCGGCAATTGTCTTCATGCTTTGGTACAGGTTCCCGACTACCAGGGCAAAGGCCCTTAAGAAGGTGGAATCCAGCGTGTACTGGACGGATCTGGCGATAGGTCTGCTTGTCGGAACAGTAATATATTTCACAGGATTCAAAGCATTCCTGATGATTCAGGTGCCGGTGATGATCTTTGCCGCGTCAATAGGGCAGTGGCTGTTCTTCGTACAGCACCAGTTTGAAAATACCTACTGGGCCGATGACGAGGAATGGGATTATACACAGGCAGCCCTGCAGGGGAGTTCGTACTATAAACTGCCGAAAGTCCTGCAATGGTTTACAGGCAACATCGGATTTCATCACATTCACCATCTGAATCCCGCAATTCCCAATTATATGCTGGAGAAGTGCCACAAGAACGTGCCGTTGTTCAAAAAGGCCGTGGTGCTTAACATACGCACGAGTCTGAAGAGCCTCATGCTGGGTCTCTGGGATGAAGAACAGAAAAAACTTATAAGTTTCCGTCAGTTCCGCAGGCGGAGTATGTTCGGGGTGTAACTGAGTCCGGGAATCAAAAATCAATTTCCGCTGCCAACAGGAACATCATTTCTCCCTGATCGTGCCCATGGATTTTTTGAGTTTGATCATGGAAGTATTATAGTCGTAAAGCGCCTGTATGTATGTAATCCTGGCGTTGGCCAGCAGGAGCTGTGCATCGGTTATTTCGGTTGGTGAACCCACGCCGGAATTGTAGCGCCCTGTGGCAAGGCGCAGGTTTTCATCAGCCGACCTCACAAGCGTGTTCGAGGCATCAATTCTCTGGAAAGCCTCATTCAGGGCCAGGTAGTTCTGCGATACGTCCAGTATAATATTCTGTTTTGTAACCTCAATTGAGGCGCTTGCCTGCGCAACGTTCGCCTCATTCTGCTGCACCTGGGCGCTGACAGCAAAGCCCTGGAATAAAGGAACACTGAGGGTTACTCCCGCATTCCACCTGCTGGCGAGCGGGAAGTTAAACCCGTTCCAGTTATAGCTCCCGAATACCGAAAGAGCGGGCAGGTTCTGATCCCACGTGGATGATACGAGGTTCCTGTTTGCCTCCAGCCGCAGCTGAGCCGATTTCATCTCCGACCTGTTTTCTATAGCAATTGCCACCGCAGAATCCAGCGAAACACTGAACCTGGGCGCGCTTAACGAATCCGTAACAACATAGTCCTTTGAGTTTTTTATGCCCATTGCATTTTCAAGCTGCAGCCTGGCAATCTGTACCTGGTTGCGGCTGCGGAGCAGACTCACATTGGCATTTGCCACGTCGACCTCGGCTTTTGTAACATCATACTGCGCGCGCCTTCCGGCGTTAAAAAATGCCTGGGCGATCCTCAGATGCTCCTGTGCCTGCTGAAGTGTTTCCAGGTTTACTTTCTCCACGTACTGAGTCTCCAGGTAGGTATAGTAAGCCGTCTGAACGCTTACAATTACGTTTTCCACGGCGGCCTTATAGTCGAAATCCGATGCCTGGGTGAAGTTCCTGTTGGCTTCCACCCTCGAGGTGGTTCTTCCAAAATCCCACACCAGCTGAGTAACCTGCAGAACTGCAGTATAATTGTTGTATTGCTGCTCTCTTACCGGGAACTGCGGGTTCAGCACAAACGCACCCTCCGTGCGTGAGCCGGTAGCAGTAAAACCTATTACAGGGTAAAAATTGGACCTTGCCTGCCTGAGCAGTGCATTGCTGATATCGTAACCTGCCGATGCAATGCTAAGCGAGGGATTATTTTCCATCGCGATCTGAGTGGCGTTCTGGATCGAAAGCCTGTCGAAGTTCATCACCTTTATCTGTCCATGCACCGAACCAGCAATAACCAGGAGCAAAATGCTCCCGGTCATAATCAATCTGTTGAACCTGGAGGCCAGCCTGCCCGCCGAATTGAAAGAGATCATGAAATGTTTTCCTCCTCCGGATTATCCCCGGGTGCTGTTATTTTGCGCCTGAACTTCATTTCGAAAACCATGTACATGGCGGGTACGAAGAACAGCGTCAGAATAGTTGACACTGTCAGTCCGCCAATAACAGCAATGGCCAGCGGAGCCTGAGTGGTTTCGCCCCCGATGCCAATAGCCATAGGTATGAGTCCCAGCACCGTAGCAAGCGAGGTCATGAGTATAGGTTTGAGTCTTGTTCTTCCTGCTGTAATAACCGCCTCCAGCAGCTCCATTCCTCCCACCCTCAGATGGTTTGTAAAATCCACAAGCAGGATGCCGTTGCTAACCACAATTCCTATCATCACAATTATGCCCTGGAACGAGGTAACAGAGAGGGTAGTATTTGTAAGGAACAGGGCCCACAGTACGCCCACGAGTCCCAGCGGCACGGTGAACATAATTATAAACGGATCAATGAACGACTGGAACTGCGAAGCCATCACCACATAAACCAGCAGAATTGCGAGTCCGAAGGCCATCAGCAGGTCTCTGAACGTTTTCTGCTGCTGTTCCACGTTGCCGGTAAGCCGTATCTCAAATCCCGGCGGTACGGTAATGTTTGCCAGCTGCTTATTGATATCCGCCGCCACACTGCCCAGGTCGCGTCCCGTCACATTGGCGGTTACGTCCACAATTCTCTGCTGGTATTTCCTGTCTATCTGCACCGGTGAGGCGGTCTTTTCAATGGTGGCAATATTGCCGAGCAGCACCTCCTCGCCCGAAGGGGTTGAAATATTGATCTTCTGCAGGTCGCTGATGTGTGAGCGGTAGTCCTCATTCAGCCTGACTAGTATATTATACTGGTTCCCGGTAACGGGATCGGTATATAGCGAGGCCACGGTACCGTTTATCATTGTGTTTATGGTATTGGATATCTGCGCAACGTTTATGCCCAGAACCCCGGCCTTCTCGCGGTCGACCCTCACCCTCAGCTCCGGCAGGTTATCCTCGCGGCTTATCTGAACGTCGGTTGCTCCGGGCACGCCGCGCACTATTTCCGCAATTTGTCTGGAGAGCGCCGATCCGGCCTCGAGGTCGAAGCCTCTTACTTCCACGTCAATCGGTGCGGAGGAACCGAAATTCATAAGGAACTTCAGGAAGCCGCCTGAATTTACGAATATTGTCATTCCCGGAATTCTCATAAGTTTGGGCCTGAGCTCCTTAACAATTTCGAAAACGTCACGCTTCCGGTCTTCAATGGGTACTAGCGCCACCTGGATATTGGCGGCGTGGCTGCCGGCGTTGCGGCTGAAAAAGTTTCCGCTCCTGGATGCCGGCACGCCTATATCCGATATCATGGCCTGCACCTCGGGCACGTTTTTAAGTACTATATTCTCAATAGTTTTGACTGCATTGTCCGTCACTTCAGTACGCGTGCCCACTGGCATTTTTATTGTAAGCGTAAATTGTCCCTCATCCTGTTCGGGGAAGAATTCTGTTCCTATGAATTTGAACAGAATTGCAGAAAGGAGTGCCGCTGCCACGATGCCAAGAATGATCACCCGTTTACGTTTCAGGGCAAACCGGAGCAGGTCCACATAAGTGGAATCAATTTTTTCAAGAGAATCATGCGCAAAAACCCGTATCCTGTCGGGCAGCCGTGAGGAGCTCCTGTCCAGATGTTTTTCCGGAGGCAGGTATTTCAGGCACATGAGGGGAGTGACGGTTCTGGAAACGAAAAACGATCCGAACAGTGCAACGGCAATTGTAATTGTAAGGGGTATAAAAAGCAGCTTGGCAATTCCCGTTAAGAATACTATCGGCAGGAACACTATTACCGTAGTTAGGGTTGATACGAAAATAGGCGAAGCAACCTCCTTAGCCGCAGCCAGTGTAGCCTCAATCTTTGATTGTCCTTTTTTCCTCTCATTATAATGCCTCGAGATGGCTTCGAGCTCCACGATCGAATCATCCACCAGGCGTCCCACCGCCAGAGCCAGTCCCCCGAATGTCATTATATTCAGTGTAACGTTTCCGAAGCGGAACCAGATAAAGGTAATAAGAATTGAGAGGGGGATAGCCACCAGGATTATCAGTGTGCCGCGCACGTTCCTGAGGAACAGCATAATAATTATCATTGCCAGCACGGCGCCCAGCACGGCTTCCCTCTGCAGGCCTGAGATAGTCTGGCGGATATAGAGCGACTGGTCAAACGACAGAGAAAGCTTTACGGTTTCAGGCACGCCGTTAAGTTTGGGCAGGGCCTTCAGCACGTTATCGACTACGTCGACCGTATTGGCGCTGGCCAGTTTCTGCACCCTGAGTGTGAGTCCGGGCTGACCGTTAATCCTCACAATTTCAGTCTGTTCCTGGAAGCTGTCCTCAACTTTAGCAATATCCTTTATCTTTACAGGAACGCCGTTCTGCACCTTGACAACAATATCTTCCATCGGTTTAATAACGTTGAAGCGGCTTTCAGTCTTGAGCGAATAATCGAAAGCCCCGGCCTTCAGGTCGCCCGACGGGATGATGAGGTTCGAGTTGGCGACGGCCGTAAGCACGGTTGCCACCGGAATCTGAAGGGCTTCCAGCCGGTCGCGGTCTATTATAATATGAATTTCCCTTATCTTTCCGCCCAGCACCTGTGCCGAAGCCACGCCGGGAAGGTGCTCCACCTGCGGCTCAATCACATTATAAGCCAGGTCGTAAAGGTCCCTTTCATCCATATTTCCTGAGACTGCAATATTGCAGACCGGGAGGTTGGTGATATCGAAGCGGAGGACCACCGGTGAGTTAACGCCTGTGGGCAGCTGGTTCATTATGCGGTTCACCCTCTGCACCACATCCACGAGTCCCACGTCCAGGTTTGCATTCCAGTTGAAATTTATTCTTACCTGCGAAACGCCCTCACGCGTGGAGGATTGAACATAATCCACGTCACTGACCGAGCTTACGTTTCGTTCAACAATTGTTGTAACTGTCTGTTCCATATCCAGGGGACCCGCGCCCGGGTAGAAAGTAACGGTTGTAACAACCGGTACTGTAATATTTGGCAGCAGGTCAACCGGCAGCTGTGAAAAGGAAACATATCCAAAAATTAATATAGTACAAGCTACCAGAAAGGTGGATATAGGATACTTAAGTGCTAATCTTGTTAACCACATATCTTGCTTTCAATTACTTACTTACTAATCTTACTTTAATACCGTCTTTAAGGAACTGCTGTCCCACAGTAACCACGTCCTCATTGCCCGAGAGTCCCGATATAATTTCAGTCCGTGCATTCTGTTCCAATCCCGGTTTCACCTCCGCTCTTTTTGCCCTGGTGCTGTCGAGCAGGTAGACGTAGCTTCCCTTATCATCGTTAAGCAGGGCCGGTGTGGGTATAGTGATGGCATCGGGGTGTTTGGTCACGAAGATGCTGACGTCTGCATACATACCAGGTTTAAGGAGAAAGTCCCTGTTTACGATGTCAATTTCAGTCTCCATGGTTCTGGTAGTCATATCGATAGCCTGGTTGACCCTGGTGATGGCGCCTGTAAACTCCTTTCCGGGGAAGGCATCCACTTTGATAGTTGCCTGCTTGCCCCTGGCTATATTAGGGATATCTTTTTCCAGCACATTTACAATCACCTTAACGCTGTCGTTTTTCATGATAGTGAAGATTGTTGAGCTGCCGGGCTGAACGAGTGCACCCCTGTCGAGGAATCTCTTTGTAATATATCCGTTGAATGGGGCGGTAATTCTGGCGTAGCCGAGGCGCGTTTGAGCGGTGGCAAAATTTGCCTGGGCCACCTTCATCGCTGCGTCGGCGTTATCGAGGTCCTGTTTGGCCACCAGGTTCTGGTCGTACAGCTGTTTTGTGCGTTCATAATTAATCTTCTGGTTATAAAAAGTTGCAGCCGTCTGCTGGTACTGCTGGTAGAGTTCTGTGGAATCAATAACCGCGAGGAGCTGGTTGCGCCGCACAGAGGAGCCGAGGTCGACAAGAATTTTTTCAATATTGCCGCTGACCTTTGAAAATATATTTGCCTGTTGTATTGCCGCAATATCACCAGTATAGCGCAGGGTATAGATGACATCCTGCTTTACAGGCTTTTCAGTTTTAACGAGGGGCATATTCTGTCTGGGGGCGTCAGCTGCCCCGGAAGATCTGCTCCCTATCATTCTTATGGCAATTATCACGGCAACCACTGCAATTACTATTGCAATAACCCATTTTGTCCGTTTATTCATACTGGTCCATAATTAGTCTTTGGGATAAGACCGTTTGGGAAACAATAAATCCCGGCAAAAGGATGTACCCCCAGTTTCCGGTCATTTAAAATGGTATGAATGCCACCGCATAAAAAAAAGGTAAAAATAATTAAAAAATTTTCCGAAACGGGTCATTTTGATTCTATATAATATGTATGGATAGAAAAGATAAATTGGAAAATTGCATTAAATGAAAATCTGTTCAAAAACTGGATTATTTTAAAAATAGTATTATCTTTGTAATATCTTTGGGAAACAGTTATGCGAGAAAACTGTCTCCAAATGGTACAAAGGTGTTATCGGGGAGAGGTAATCATAATGAAAACTACTATTAATGCTGAACTTTCAGGATCAGAATATTCCGGAGTTGCAGATTGTGGTGGTCTGGCAGGCGACCAGGAGCAGTTGCTGAAATTCAAACTGAGTTTTACAATGGCGCCTGATGCCATGTTCATTACGGATACTTACGGTACCATCACTGACGCCAACAAACCGGCGCTTGAACTTTTGGGATTGAAGTCCTTCGATGAATTCGGCTGTAAAAATGTTTTCTCATATATTTTCCCTGGGGATAAAAGAAAAGTATTCCGCCTGGTTCAGGATATATTCAAGAGCCGCCAGGTAAGGAACTGCGAATGCCAAATAGTAAATAAGAACGGGGCAGAGATCCCGCTTGAAGTTTCCTTCGCGTATTTCAACTGCGAAAACAGCAATAATGCCGGGTTTGTAATTATTGCCCGGGATGTTTCCGAACGCAGGAAACATGAGCACGAGCTCGAGGCCTCACTCCTGGAAAAGGAGACCCTGTTAAAAGAGATCCATCACAGGGTAAAAAATAACCTTCAGATCATTCACAGCATCCTGAACCTCCAGGGCAGATATGTAAACGCACCCGAATTGCTTAAAATCATTGAGGAGTGCCAGCACAGGATCCGCACGATGTCCTTCGTACACGAGTGCCTGTATAAGTCGAAGGATATATCCTGCATCAACCTGAAGGATTATATGAACGAGCTGATGCGATACCTCTACCAGTCATATCTTCCTGAAAACAAAATGATTACTTTATATGCTTATATAGATGATGTGGAAATAAACCTGCAGACAGCAGCTGCATGCGGTATTATTTTCAACGAATTGATTTCCAACAGTCTTAAGTATGCCTTCCGCGATCTTAAGGAGGGCAATATATATATCAGCTTCGGACGGAAAAACGACAGATACGTTATGGGAGTAAAGGATAACGGAATTGGTTTTGAGCAGGAAGAAAATCTTGCCAGGCCCAAAACTTTCGGATTCAAATTGGTTTCATTGCTTACTGAACAGCTGGGTGGCCATTTAGCGATAAATACAAGCAATGGGACTGAAGTTACAATAAATTTTCCTCAATAAAGGTATCTTATGTATTCTCCACAAATCATGATAGTTGAAGACGAGCGCATTGTTGCTGACGATATGCAGCAGATGCTCGAAGAATACGGCTATTCCATAGTCAGCATTGAAAATTCAGGCGAGGGGGCCGTTGAGAATGCGGGACTGTTGAAGCCCGACCTGATACTGATGGATATAATGCTTAAAGGCAAAATCAATGGCATTCAGGCTGCGTTTAATATTGGCAACCAGCACGATATTCCTGTAATTTATCTCACCGCTTACGGTGACAACTCCACTTTCAGAAATGCCCTTGATACAAATCCGTTCGGTTACCTGCTTAAACCATTCAGGAAAAATGACCTGAAATCCATGGTCGAAGTAGCCCTTAATAAACAGCAGGCGCGCAGGTATAAAGAGAATATAGGGAAACAGACGGACCGGAACAGCAGCAGTGAAAAAACATATACTGCAAAAACATCATCCGGCGTCAACAGCTTTTTTGTGCACGATACCCTTACAGTAAATTCGCACCTTACAAATTACTATGGCACCACACAGGTTTGCTCGGCACCGGTGCTGAAAGAATCGGGACCTTTTTCAAACCTGCTCGACAAGTACGATACTGATCTTATCAGCCTCATCAACGAACTGAGGGGCGGGGAAGTATCGCAGAAGTGCATCAACCTTTTGATTAAGGTCAGCTTTAAGCTGGCGTCATTCAAGGTTAAGAAGAATATCAACAGAATACTTAATATTAACAAGAGGTGGGACCTTTCCGTTGAGGATATAGCCATCGACGGTATTTCCGATCTGTTTGTTAAGAATACCAAGAATAACAAACTGAACCTGGCGTATGCCCTCCTGACCTGGAGTGAACCGGTAAAGGATAACCTGGACGCGCTTTTCTTCCTTAATAAGGCCGTAAGCCTGAGCGTTGAGCAGCGCATTAACCGGCTCCTGAGGGAAACGGATCCGTTTTTTGCCAGGATGCTTGATACCTTCACAAAAGCTGTGAAAAAGTACAACTTTAGTAAAATTGACCACTACGGTTCTGTTTATGTTACAAATCCCGGGGTCAGCCGCATAAACGGCAATGTGATAGAGTATGAGGAATTCCTGGGCATTCCTGTGGATCTTGACCAGCCGAAAAGATATATAATATCGGACCTGCTGGATTATCTGGAGGATAATACTGAGTATTTCCCTGCCATCCCTCTGAATCCGCTGGTTGACAGGATGCTGGGCGGCATGCAGAGGAGTGAAATGGCACCCGTGTCGGGATCTCCAAGTTTCTTTAACAAGCTTTCCATGAAGGATATTGTTGACCTTTGCTACACCAACACGGTTTACAAACTGAAGAAGTCATATGCGGAAACCGGAAAGATTGGACCCGAAGATTTCAGGATTATAGTAGCCGTGCTGGATGACATCTCCCAGGATCTTGCAGAAGGCAATACGATCTGGTGCCTGTACGACTATGTAAAGAAGCATTCTGAGGATCTCACGCGTGAAGAGTATAAATCGGTATACCAGAACACTCTCGAATACCTCATAAAGTACTTCCGCCAGCAGATAGGGAGGGAGTTGAAGAGGTAAAGGAAAAGGTAGAGGTAGAGGAAAAGGTAAAGAAATAAAGAACAGCAGGGCGCAGCCCGCGTCTCCTGTCTTCTCTTTACCTTTTTCTTTACCTTTACCTTGCCTTGTTTCCAACCCGGTAAATTCATATTTTAACATAGAAACATTAAGGAGTTCCGGACATAGAGATCAGTGAAAAGGACATATTCGACTTTGTTTTTTCTCCTGGTAATCTTACCAAAGAAAAATTCGAATACATCGTTGAGAACCACGCAGTGCTGCAGGAAAAGATATCATACTACGAAAACCTGAAAACAGTAACTAAGGAAGATGAGCCGGACCAGGATATAATGGACCGGATCATGCGTAAAATACCAGAATACAAACCTGAGTCAGTGGTGGAGCTTTTCCCGCTTGAGGAGACTTACGGGCGCACCGTAACCGTCCCTGGAATAGTTACATTTTCTGATAAAGGCAGCAAGTATTTCGTGAGGGTGGAGGATATTGACAGCACTTCCAGGATCTATGTATTTTCACCGCGCGAAAAGGTACTCTTTAACTATACACTCACGTTCATCCCTTCGGGATTGTCCATTACACAGAAGGATAACCTCTTCCCCGGCGTTATCCCCAAAGCAGAAAAGATAGAAAGCATCCGCTTAAATTTTAATCCTGAAGAATAAACCTGGTTTATTTCAATTCCGTCTCTGCTTCAAGGCTGCACTCGTCTTCCCGGGACAGGGTATAAATGATCTTCAGACTGGCATTTATTTTTGCTGCCAGCATCCTTATCTCCCCGGGCGACATTTTGTCAACTTCATTCATCAGGTGGTCGGAATAACCTATAAGTGAGAATACCGACCTGCGGAACTTCTGCAGTTCAATCCCGCAATCGCATTCCTTCCCGGCTGCTTCAATGCGGTTTACCCTGCAGAAATTATAATATGCCAGGTCAACGGCTCTTAATAATTCCGGACCGGAGAATGGTTTAGCTATAAAACCCCAGGCTTCGGTATTCCCCAAAAGCGATGACTGGCAATCGTTTGCCAGAAATACCACCGGTATGTTTCTTAAAAGGCCGATCCTCTCGGCAAACTCAACCCCGTTAATTTTTCCTTCCAGAAATATATCAATAATCAGCAGATCCGGCGCGAGCATGAGAATATTCTTTACAGTATCTGCGCCTGAATGAAAGATACCCGCTACAACATGGCCTTCACGCAACAGAATCTCACGCATATTACATGCCGTAACGTTTTCATCTTCCAGAATAACAATTTTAAGTTCCCTTTTCATAATAGTTCAGATCAGCGATCTGCTTTTAATGGATGCCTATACTGAACCAATATCAGAACGTGAGCTGAGTTCGGAAAACTTATATACCGGCACAGGGCTAAAAGAAATCTCTTTTTCCGAAATAAACAAGCGTTCCAATATTCTGATATATAGACTTTCACAAGGCGGAAAACCCATTATAACTGCGCCAATTGCACTTATGCTCAATGTGACTCAACTGGCGGAGCTGCGGGAAAAATAAGTAAAAGGCAAATGTCTTCACTTTACTTTTCCATTTATCTTAATAAACGTGTAAACATTTTAAATAAATAACACGAATTCCATGAGTCCAAAACGTAAAAAACCGGTTAACCTTCTAAGCGAGGCAAGTCTGAGCGGCATGATGGATAATGATTCAGCAAGCCTTAAGGATTATCTCATCCTGTTTCGGATGCACTACTTCAGCATACTGGTGATCGCCTTAGTGGCACTTGCAGTATCACTGGTGTATGCATTAAAATCGCCCGATATTTATAAATCCACAACCATGCTCAAGATCTCCAAACCGAAAGGTAATATACTCGAAGCGCCATTCATACCCGAATTGTCAGAGTCCAAAAGCACTTTTGTTCTTAATGAAATAGAAATCCTTAAAAGTTATACAATCAGGGAAAAGGTTGCTCTTGCAGTAATCGATTCGCTGCGGGAAAAAGGAGGGGATTTCAGGCTCATTTATGACGATGAGGTCTTTGGGACGAGAAAAAAAGTACTGCTTCCCATCTACCGGCTGGTTAAGATGCTGGCGGAAAAGGTAAATATCGAACAGAAAAGGGACCTCGAAATTATTAATATTTCCGCAGAATCACCTTCACCATATGAAGCAATGATGATAGCCAAATGCTATGGCGATGTTTATCACGAAATGAACCTCACCTTCAACAGGCTGCTTATGATTAACGTAAGAAAATTCCTGGAGAAACAGTCCGATGATAAACATAAAAAACTTCTGGAGGCAGAAAACTCACTAAAGGGCTACCAGGAAGTTGGCGGTATAGTTGAACTGGATGAACAGGCCAAGGCCCTGATCGGCCAGCTGACCGATTTTGAGGCCAAAAGAAATGCGGCAAAGATCGAACTCTCAATGGTTGAAAAAACACTTGCGGACTATAAAGCAGAACTTGCCAAGCAGGAACCCAGACTGGTAGATTATCTGGAAAAGCTCTCCATCGAGCCTTATCTGCAGGGACTTCAGCTGGAGATTGCAAAGTATGAGGTGAAACGCGATGTTGCCCTGGGAAAGGGCGAAACAAGGGAAAATAATGACCAGCTTAGGATCTATAACGATAAGATTGCGGAACTCAAGGAAAAAAGGGATAACAAACTGCAGGTCTTCAAAACAGGAATGATGGCCTCCAGTTCAGAGGACATAAAACAACTCCTGCAGAAGGTGCTGGAGACAGAAGTAAAATACCATGCACTTTCAGCCTCCTATAAGGAACTGAACGGCATAGTAGCCGAATATGAAGGCAAATTCAATTCACTGCCCAAAAGAACTATCGACCTGGCCAGACTCGAACGTGAAAAAGGCGAAACAGAAAAACTCTACCTCCTGATCCAGGAGAAATTCCAGGAGGCAATGATCAATGAACAGTCAACTCCGGGCAACGTGCTCATTATTGATCCGGCACGCCTGCCGCTGGAACCGTTTAAGCCCAACAGGAAAATGATAGTATTAGTAGGAGTAGTGCTGGGTCTGGTGATGGGTGCGGGCTTTGTACTTGTAAGGAACTATATGGATAATACGATTCAGACCCCCGAGGATATACAGAATATGAATATCAACCTGCTCGGCTGGGTGCCATCAATTGATTATCTGCAGAACAGCAATGGCAGGGAATTCGAATTCATTGTGGCAAAGAAACCCGATTCAATCCCGAGCGAGGCATACCGCGCACTGAGAACCAGGATTTTGTTCGCAAAGGTGGGCAGGGATGCTATTAAAACCATACTCATTACCTCCGGTTCTCCCAGGGAAGGCAAAACCGTTACCGCAGTTAACATAGCAGGCAGCTTTGCACAGTCCGGCAGAAAAACAGTCCTCATGGATTGCGATCTCAGGAAACCGAGAATAGCAAAGATATTCAATCAGCAGAAGTCACCCGGCTTTACAGATTACATTTTCGAAAATGCATCATACGATGAGATAATCAGGCCTACAGAACTTAAGGATATGTACTATATAGCCTCGGGTACCATCCCGCCCAACCCCTCTGAAATACTGGGGTCTCATGAAATGTCGGTATTCCTGCAGAAGCTGCGGGCGGATTTTGACATGATCGTCCTGGATTCACCGCCTGTGCTGGCTGTTACCGACGCGGAAATTCTGTCCCGTGCGGCAGATGGCACTATACTGGTCTCCTCGGCAGGAGTAACCGAGATCGATGTAATGAAAAAGTCGGTTGAGCTCCTGGAGCACAACGACGGGACATTCATTGGGGTGCTGCTTAACAACTTTGTATACAGGGAAGGCTACGGCAGTTACTATAAGTATTCCTACTATTATTCGGGTTCTTCCCAGTCGCCCAGGGAGAAGTCTGGTGACAAACCCAAGGACAAGCCGCACGAGAAATCCAAAGAGGTCAGCTAAAAAAAATTATGCAAAAACAACGTACATTATTAATCACCGGCGGGACGGGCTCATTCGGCAATGCTGTACTGCAGCGGTTCCTGGATTCCGATTTTGTGCAGGAAATCCGCGTATTCAGCCGCGATGAGAAAAAACAGGACGACATGCGCCGCGTGTATAACAACAATAAAATTAAATACTACATCGGCGATACTCGCGATAAACAGAGCGTGCGCACTGCAATGCAGGGGGCCGATTATGTATTCCAGGCCGCAGCCCTCAAACAGGTGCCCTCGTGTGAATTTTTCCCGATGGAGGCCGTGCGCACTAATGTGATAGGATGCGAGAATGTGCTCGATTGCGCACAGGAGGCCGGCGTAACTAACGTTGTGGTTTTAAGCACGGATAAAGCCGTATATCCCATTAACGCAATGGGAATGTCCAAAGCCCTCAGCGAAAAGATCATGATCGCCAAAAGCAGAAACCTTAACGGCAGCGGCACCGTTTTCTGCGGCACCCGCTACGGCAACGTCATGGGTTCAAGGGGCTCAGTGATACCACTGTTCATAGAACAGATAAAAAAGGAGATCCCCCTAACGGTTACCGACCCCGGCATGACCCGCTTCATGATGACACTGGATGGAGCGGTGGACCTTGTTATGTATGCCTTTGAACATGGTCAGAACGGCGATCTGTTCGTCCAGAAAGCCCCCGCCGCAACAATAGGCATGCTGGCCGAAGCCCTGCTGGAATTGTACAATTCATCCAGCGGCATTAAGATCATAGGCACCAGGCACGGCGAAAAACTATGCGAAACTCTGGTCAACCGCGAGGAAATGTCAAAGGCCATCGATATGGGCAAATACTTCCGCATCCCTGCAGATAACCGCGACCTCAATTACGGGAAGTATTTCTTTGAGGGGGAGTCCAAAGTCTCCGCCATTGATGATTATACATCGCACAATACAAAAAGACTCACGCTGGAAGAAACAAAAGAAATGCTGCTGAATATGGATATGGTAAAAAAAGACCTACTTACGGCTGCCGGATTAAGCTTCACTAATCCCGCCATATCCGGTATCATAGAACATATCAACCGGTCCGAACCATAATATCATTTCCTGAACAACAGGGGAGCTCTTATGATTAAAACAGGCATCACCGGCCAGAAAGGCTTCATAGGTACACACCTGTATAACACAATTGGACTGCATCCCGGCAAATATTGCCGCATACCCTTTGAGGATGAATATTTTGAGGATGACTCCTGCCTCGAAGAATTTGTAAGCAGCTGTGATGTTATCATCCACCTTGCCGCCGTAAACAGGCACCCTGATCCCGGAGTAATCTATGAAACAAATATGGGCCTCGTCAGAAGGCTCATTGAGGCTATGGAGAAAACCGGCTCCAGGCCGCAAGTAATATTCTCCTCCAGCACCCAGGAGGACCGCGATAATCCCTACGGCAATTCAAAACGCGATGGGCGCAGGCTGCTTGAGGAGTGGGCACGCAGGAATGAAGCTGTCTTTACGGGACTAATTATTCCCAATGTATACGGACCCTTCGGCAAACCTTATTATAATTCCGTGGTTGCTACGTTCTGCCACCAGCTTACACACAATGAAACTCCGGTTATTGAAACTGACGGATTGCTGAAGCTGCTGTACGTGGGTGAACTGACAGGTATCATTACAGACCTGATCAATACTGACCACAGAAGCCGCGGCCGGCACCTGATAAGCCGTTACAGGATCCCCCATACTTTTGAGACCTCGGTTTCGGAACTGCTAAGTAAACTTACAAGGTTCAGGAACAACTATTATGAGAACAGCGGTCTCCCCGACCTGAGTGACCCAGCAGAACGCAACCTCTTTAATACGCTTGTCAGCTACATCAATTATAAGGAATTCTACCCTTCAAGACTGAGGGCAAATACCGACCCCCGCGGTTCGTTCGTGGAGCTAATCCGCCTGAACAGCGGGGGACAGGTATCTTTTTCCACAACGCGTCCTGGTGTAACAAGAGGCAACCATTTCCACACACGCAAGGCCGAACGCTTTGTTGTGGTAAAGGGCAATGCCAGAATTGACTTCAGAAGGATCGGCACCGATGAGATCTTCTCATTTGAACTGAACGGCCTTGAGCCCTCTTTTGTGGATATGCCCGTATGGCATACTCACAGAATCACCAATACCGGCAGGAATGAGCTGCTCACAGTTTTCTGGATAAATGAAGCCTATGATCCCCGGGACCCCGATACATATTTCGAAAAAGTGTAGAACAGCATGGAGAAATTAAAACTCATAACAATACTTGGTACACGCCCCGAGATAATCCGGCTGTCGGCCGTGATTAAAGCCTGTGATGCCTGCTTCCGTCACGTGCTGGTGCATACGGGGCAAAACTGGGACTATTCTCTGTACAATATCTTTTTTGAAGAGCTGGGCATCAGAAAGCCCGGTCATTACCTGAACTGCGTGGGCAGCCACCTGGGCGAAACCATGGGCAATATAATATCCCGCTCCTATGAGGTGCTTCAGCATGAAATGCCCGATGCGCTGCTTATTCTGGGCGATACAAACTCTGCACTTTCCGCCATCTCCGCAAAACGGCTGAAGATACCAATTTTCCATATGGAGGCCGGCAACAGGTGCTTCGACCAGAATGTGCCCGAGGAGATAAACCGTAAAATTGTAGACCATATATCAGATATCAACCTGCCCTATACCGAACACAGCAGGCGTTACCTGCTGGCAGAGGGATTCCGCAGGGATCATATATTTGTTACCGGTTCACCCATGCCCGAGGTCCTTCACCAAAACATGGATTCCATTGAAGCCTCGCGGGTGCTGGAAACATTAAACCTCGAACCCGGAAACTATATTCTCGTTTCAGCCCACCGCGAGGAAAATATAGATTCCGGCCAGAACTTTCAATGCCTCATGTCCTCAATAAATGAGATTGCCGGGTGTTACAATATGCCGGTAATCTATTCCACGCATCCCAGAAGCATGATGTACATAGAAAAGCGCAAGTTCAGGTTTCATCCGCTGGTAAGAAACCTGAAGCCATTCGGATTTTTCGACTACAACAAGCTGCAGAAAAATTCATTTTGCGTGCTTTCCGACAGCGGCACGCTCTCTGAGGAAAGTGCCATCCTGGAATTCACGGGCGTCCTGCTAAGAACGTCAACAGAACGGCCAGAGGTCCTGGATAAAGGCAGAGTTATAATAGGCGGAATAAAGGATAAGGACCTCCTTCAGGCAGTTGAACTGGCCGTAGAAATGAGGAAAAGGGAAGGACCCGCAGCAGCCGTTCCCGATTACACCGATTATAATGTGTCCTCAAAAGTAGTAAAGATAATCCAGAGCTATGCAAAGCTGGTTGATAAGTACATCTGGGGAAAATCATAGAAGGGCGGCATGAGAGTATTGCAAATAAACAGCGTATGCGGCTTTGGAAGCACAGGCAATATTGTTATGGATCTCGCTAATGCTCTTATGGCTCAGGGGGATGAATGCTTTGTTGCATATGGACAGCTGGATACCGGTTATAAAAACAGCTTCAGGATCGGCACGAGAACTGAGAACCATCTGCACAACCTCGGATCGAGAATTCTGGGCCGGCAGGGATATCATTCCCACAGGGGCACGGGAAACCTGATCCGTTATATTGAAAAAATAAAACCCGATCTTATTCACCTGCACAACCTGCACGGACACTACCTTAACCTAGGAATGCTGTTTTCGTTTCTTTCCGGAGCCGGTATCCCGGTCGTGTGGACGCTGCACGACTGCTGGGCATTTACAGGCAGGTGTTCCAGTTATTCCGAGGCAGGATGTAACAGGTGGCAAACCCGCTGCTATGACTGTCCCCAGCTTAGTAAGTATCCGCCCAGCCTGTTCCTGGACCGCTCTGAGGAAATGTATGAGGATAAGAAAAAATGGTTTACTTCCGTTAAAAAGATGACTCTGATTACCGTATCAGAATGGCTTACCGGCGAGGTGAAAAAGTCATTCCTTTCAAAATATCCGGTGTGCGCCGTATATAACTGGGTGGACCAGACAATATTTAAACCCCTGGCGGAAGATGGAAGGAAAGTGTATGGAATTGATGAAAATAAATTCATTATACTTGGTGTCAGTGCCGGGTGGATCAGCAGCAGCAGCAAACTTAAGGATTTTATCCGCCTTGCAAAAATGACAGGGAATGATATGCAGCTTGTGCTTGCAGGCGGCATTAAGGGCCGTGTGCCGGTCCCGCCAAATGTAAAGCTCATCAGCTACCTGCATAATCCGGTTGAGCTAGCCAGACTTTACTCCATGGCAGACGTGTACGTGCATTTTTCCCTGGAGGATACTTTCGGCAAGGTAATAGCCGAGGCCCTCAGCTGCGGCACCCCGGCAATAGTCTACAATTCCACCGCATGTCCTGAAATTCTGGGCGAAGGGTGCGGTTATGTTGCGGAAAGAAGAGACGTTGAAGAGGTGTACAGTAAGATCAGGCAGATACAAAGTGAAGGCAAACAGAAATATTCCTCCGCCTGCGTTAATCACGTGAGGGATAATTTCGGCATGAATAAAAATATTGGCAGAACATTGAATATCTATAAGAATATGCTGGCAGCATGATAGCTAACCTCATTGTCCTATTGTTAATAATAATAACCGGTGTTTTCTTCCTGGGGGAGGAGAACTGGGGCAGCAGCAGGGAGAAAGCTCTAGTTCTTGCATCGAATGACCCGGCTGTCCGCACAAATTATCTGCTCAGGTACAGCCGCTATAATGATGCTTTAAGAAAGAGGTATATCATTGTCGTTTGCATGATGCTGGTGCTGCAGTCGGGGCTCCGGAATATCGGCGTGGGTGCTGATTCTTTTTCCTACTATCAGTATTTTGAAAGGGTAAAGGATCTCACCTGGCCGCAGATCATTACTGCAATTATGACCTCTTATTATTTCGGGGTGGATAAGGACCCCGGCTACCTGGTGCTTCAGAAGCTGGTACAGTATATAGTTGACGACTATCAGATGTATCTTTTCCTCATAGCAATATTCTTTTTTGTTGCATTCGGAAACTTTGTTTACAAAAACACCACCAGGATCTCCGATGCGATCATTGCTTTTGTCATTTATATAAGTCTTTTTTACTATTTCTTTTCAATCACCGGACACAGGCAGACACTGGCAACTGCGTGTGTATTCTTCAGCTATGAATACCTGAAACAGCGGCGGTTCTGGCACTTTCTGCTGATACTGCTGGTGGCGGCAACGCTTCACAAATCCTGCCTGGTATTTTTACCGTTTTATTTTATAGCACCTGTAAAAAAGATAAACCTTCTCTTCTGGAGCATTGTATTGTTCCCGCTGCTGTTATCTGTCAGCAATATCAGCGCGGAGTTTATTAATGAAATAACCGGTTCCTACAAAGAATACGTGCATTATGATGAGCTTACCCCCGTGATATTTACAATAACATTACTGATTATTGCTCTCGGGGCATCCATGTTCTTCAGGAAGGCTGCTAAATACTATCCTGAGGCAATCCGCAGTTTCAATGCGTATGCAGTTGCAATAATCTTTACTTCTCAGGTATTTGCCATACATGGCTATATGAGGATCGTGCAGTACTTCTCCGTTTTTCTGGTTTTGCTGATCCCTGCGGTGCTGAAGATGATAGAAAGGAAGTCGGCGAAGGTCAGGACAATGGTTTATATCCTTGCAGTATTCATGCTCATAATGATGTCCATCAGGACGGGCTGGGGTACCGAATACAAATTCTTCTGGCAGCAGATGGATGTGGAAAAAGACTACTGGTAAATAAAATTAACAACAGCAAAACAATAATAACCATACAAAGTCCGCGGAAGGAATTATGGACACAAAGTTAAAACCCGGCCGGATCGATGTTCCGGTTCTGCTAATCTTTTTTGCAAGGCCGGAAACACTTGCAAAGGTATTCGAACAGGTGAAAATTGCACGGCCTGAAAAACTATTCCTGTACCAGGATGGCCCCAGGAAAAACTGTCCCGGCGACTATGCGAATATCCTGAAATGCCGGGAAATTGTGGAGGATATTGACTGGGACTGCATGGTTTTCAGGAACTACCAGCACAGAAATGTTGGCGTTGACCCTTCGGAGTATATAGCAATAAAATGGGCGTTCGGGTGTGTGGACAGGGCCATTATACTTGAAGATGACGACGTGCCTTCCCAGAGCTTCTTCCCGTTCTGCAGGGATCTGCTCGAAAAATATTGCCGCGATGAACGCATTAACATGATTTCAGGAATGAACTACCTGGGGAAATCCGGCATACCAAACAGCTATTTTTTCACAAGGACATCTGCAATATCCGGGTGGGCTACCTGGAAAAGGGTAACCGACCAGTGGCACGAGAAGATGGAGTTCATGAACGACCCTTATATAATGCAGCTCCTCAGGCAGCTTCCCGGAAGGAAACCGAAGGCTTATCTGAAAGTCTGGCAATCCCACCGGAAATCCGGGCGGGCCCATTATGAATCGATCCTCGCTTCCTCGGCAATACTTAACAACAGACTTAATATAGTGCCCGCTGAAAACCTGGTATCCAATATTGGGATCGGCAAAAATGCCTCGCACGGTACTACCTCAATGAAGACAATGCCCCGCGGAATCCGGTGCGCTTTTTTTGCAAAGACATATGAAATCCGGTTTCCGCTGAAACACCCGCAGTACGTCATTGAGGATGCAAAGTATAAGGAAATTGTCGACAGGATACTTGGTGACGGGCATTACCTGGTGCGCCTGCACAGAAGAATTATAAGCATTCTGCTGAGAATTGGACATGGACAGATAAGGGATGTAATGAATTCAGTAAAAAGAAAAATAAGTGAAAAGTGGAACCCGGTCAATGTAACCGGCCAGGACAGCATTTTATGAAGAATGTGAAAGGAATACCGGTGGGATATGACAGCTCTGTCCAGATCAGGATGGGTGCAATGGCGTCCTACCTGACAATATTCCTTAGCATTATAGCGGGACTGCTATATACGCCATGGATGATCCGTACTATAGGAAAATCGGATTACGGGCTTTTCATACTAGTCACCTCCTTCCTTACCTATTTTGTGATGGATTTCGGCCTGGGCAGCACGATTGCCCGCTATATCTCCAGGTACAGGGCAGAGGAGAAGGAGGTTATGGTTAAGGACCTGCTGGGACTTACAGTCAGGATATACCTGATCCTGGATATAGTGCTGTTTTTCATGATAATTGCGTTCTACTTTGTAATTCACCGCATCTTTACTGAACTGTCTGCAGAAGAGCTTGTAAAATTTAAGATCACATATATTATACTTGGCGCATTCAGCCTTATTAATCTGCCATCCATGTCGCTTAACGGGATACTGATTGCCTATGAGCGGTTTATCCTGCTCAGGTTGTGCGACCTGTTCAACAGGCTTTTTACTATTGCACTCATGATACTGGCTGTCTTTGCAGGCTACAGGCTGCTGGGACTCGTGGTAGTGAACGTTCTCGTGGGCATGTCCATCATAATCGTAAAACTGGCATACCTTTCGGGGAAAATCAGGATAAAAATCAACCTGCGTTATAAGAACAGGGCGCTGCTGAAGGAACTGTTCGGTTTTTCTGCCCTGGTAACGGTGATTGGAATTGCCCAGCGCCTTATCATTAATATTACACCAGCCATACTGGGAATATTTTCGGGCACAACACAGATTGCTGTTTTTGCAATAGGACTCACTTTTGAAGGCTACACATGGACATTCGCCAGCTCACTGAACGGGCTGTTTTTACCCAGGGTATCCCAGATGTCGGCAAAACAGGGCAGCAGGGAGGAAATTACCAACCTGATGATTAGGGTAGGGCGCCTGCAGCTGATAATAACGGGACTCCTGTTCGTCGGCATAATTACCCTCGGCAGGGAGTTCATTATCCTGTGGATGGGCACGGATTTCAGCTCCTCATACTTTGTTGCCCTTCTGCTCATACTGCCTGAAACAATCATTCTGACTCAGGAGATTGGCAATACGCTGGTGTTTGTGGAAAACTCGCTGAAATATGTTGCAATCCTTTACCTCGCTTCGTCCGTTGTAAGCGCCGCTATTTCTGTGATGCTTGCCCCGCGCTACGGGGCAGTCGGGTCATCTGCCGGAATATTTACGGCCCTGATCCTCTGCCACGTTACAGGAATGAACATAATTTACTATAAGGTGCTTAAAGTAAACATCTTCCGCTTTTTCAGGGAGTGCCACCTGAAATTGTTTCTGCCGTTTTCATTATCACTGGCAGCCGGTTTTCTTATTGAAGTGTGCGTCCCGGCTCACAGCCTTATGACATTCCTGCCCAAAATACTGCTGCTGATACCCGTTTATATAATTTTGATGTGGTTTCTGGGACTCACATCAGAGGAAAAGCTTTTAGCCCGGACCATGGCCGGCAAAGTGATTTACAGGCTAAAGGCGGCGTGAAGTCTGTCTGATAATCGGAAAGTTACGGTGATGAATAAAGAGGATCCAAAAATACTTATCCTTACGCGCGGCGCCTGGAGGGATGATAACAACTCGGGCAACACTTTTACAAACCTTTTCGGGGGATGGGAGAAGGACCGGATTGCCAACCTCTACGTATCTCCCGAGCTGCCGGATAACAGTGTATGCGCAAAGTACTACCAGATAAACGACCGCATGCTCCTTAACAATATACTGAAAGGCGGCATGGCCGGCAGGGAAATAGATTATTCCAGGCTTCAGTCCGGGCAGATCACGCAGGCCTATGATAATAAAAGGGAAAGGAAAATATACGATCTCGCAAGGATCTACCGGCTGCAGATATTTTTTGCAGTACGTGAAATGCTGTGGAAAACTGCAAGGTGGAAAAACGAAAGTCTTTATGCATTCCTGAAAGACTTTTCCCCCGACGTGATATTTGCGCCATTGTACGACTGCCACTACATGCACGAACTTACAAGGTACGCCGCTGAGGTGACCGGCAAGAAGGTAGTGACGATGATATGGGACGACATCTATACATACAGGCAGTTCAGCCTTTCACCCATATTCTGGATCAACAGGTTCCTGCTGAGGAAAAATATAAGGAAGACGATGAGTATCTGCAGCCGGATATACATAATGGCCCCCCGTCAGAAAGAGGAGTACGACAGGATATTCAATATCGAAAGCAGGATACTGTGCAAGGGAGGGGATTTTTCAAGGGCTCCCGCGGATAAGCCCTCAGACAGCCTCCCCCTGAAAATTGTTTATACAGGAAATATCTTCGCGGGCCGCTGGAAGACGCTTACACACATAGCCGGGGCATTGAAGAAGATCAACAAACAGGGCACAAAGGCACAGCTTTTTGTCTATACACAGAATCCCGTCTCAAAGAGGATGAAAAAGGGACTGGTGATCCCCGGCACATCTTTCCTTATGGGCGGCATACCGTTCAGCATGGTAAAGCAGGTGCTGGCGGAATCGGATATTGTGGTGCACGCCGAATCGCTGGAGCTGAGGAACAGGCTGCTGACGCGCCTTTCCTTTTCAACCAAGATAGTGGATTACTTTGAAAGCGGCAGGTGCATCCTTGCCGCGGGCTCGCGCGAAGCCGCATCGATAGACTACCTCGTAAAAAATAATGCGGCAATAGTTGTTGAGGGGACAAAAGAAATTGAACCGGCGCTCAGGCGGCTGCTGGAGGAACCCGGACTCATAAGTGAATACGGCAGAAGAGCCTGGGATTGCGGCCGGATGAATCACGACATGAATAAGATAAGATCACAGTTGAAACAGGACCTGCGCGGGATGACAGAAGTTTCACCCTCCATGGTGCTGATGCCCGGTGAGAGCGGGCAATTAAACTTTAGTAAATATGGATAGTAACAGGACCCACATGAAAATATCAATTACCGGAGCAACGGGATTTATTGGAAGACACCTTGTGCAGAAGCACCTGGAAATGAATGATGAGATAAAAATATTAACGCGCAGGGAGCCTGAGGAAACCGGTTTCGGTAAAAATGTGCAGATATATAAGGCTGACCTGCTGGATGGTCCTGATGCGCTTTCTGCCTTTGTCTGCGGCGCCGATATTCTTTATCACTGCGCGGCAGGACTGAAGGACGTGTCCCTCACATACCAGGCTAATGTTGAGGGCACTGCGAACCTGATCAGGGCCGCTTCGGGCAGGATCGGCCACTGGGTGCAGCTCAGCAGCGTGGGGGTTTACGGCATGCACGCATCAGGGGTGGTCACTGAATCAACACCGGCTGATCCCCATAATTATTATGAAAGATCCAAGCTGGAGAGCGACCGGCTCGTCAGAAACGCCTCCGCCGCGGACGGGTTTACCTTTTCCATACTGCGTCCTTCAATCGTCTTCGGCAGGGGAATGAAGAACAGATCGCTTTTCCAGCTTACTGAAATGGTGGACCGCGGCCTCTTTTTCTTTGCCGGTCCGCCGGGAGCTTCGGCCAATTATATCCCGGTTGAGAACGTGGTCAATGCCCTCATTCTCTGCGCC
>JBLMZM010000262.1:0-3291 GCA_050258815.1 Ignavibacteriales bacterium | reverse complement strand
GTTTTTGTGAAAAACAGAGGAGCTGACTTAAATTCAACTATGACATTGACTTTTTCCGTAAGATTGACGTCTTCAAGATTTACACGGTTGTCCTTTGTCCTTGTCAGGCTATAGACATGCCCCGTTTCATTGGGAATTATTATGTTTTTCGATGGATTATCTTTATCGCCAAAAACACGGCGGTAACTATGCTGGGGCATCAGATCAGAACTGAAAAAGATAAGCAGCAGAATAACGGCAAAACGGACCTTCATCTCCACCCCCGCAATTAAGGCAGGAAACATTACTAAATTTTACACGGGATAGACCGCATTAAAATATTAGTATAAAGAATCTGCCTTATTAGCAATTCCTTAGTGTATGAGGTAAAGAAAATGGTAGAATGCCGTATTCTGCGTCACATCGCAGGGGCAAAATGGAGGGATAAATAAAAAAAAGGGGCAGAATGCTGCCCCTTGGAAAACTGATTTTTTTAGCTGCAAATAAGCTCTGAAGGCATTTTATTCAATTACCGCCGGCTGCTGCACTTTTACCAGGCTGATAACATCTTTTATTCCATTCCTTTCCCTTAGCATATAAAGGAAACTGAATACTGAAAATATTACAACGCCTGCTATAATGTTAAACTCCGACGTTATTAAGATAAACAGGCATAAATATACCAGCTCCATCACCGGCTTAATGGTTGAGCGCAGGAACTTTATCTTCTTCAGATATAACTCTGAAACAAAGCACCTGAAAAGCATGGCCGCTACCGTGCTGAAAGCAATGCTCCAGATCGTGTTAAATGTAAAGAATAATATTGACGCAAGGAAAATGAATAACAGCACGCTGCTTACATTTTCTATGAGTAAGGCTTTTTCCTTTCTTAGTGTATTATAAAAAGTATTGTATAAAAGGCTGATTTTTGTCTGAAGGTAGGCCACAACAAAGAGTAAATTCAAGTAGGAAAGTACATCACCATACTTGCTGAAATACCTGCTGACTACCCAGTAAAATGGGAAATAAACCAAAAGAGTCAATATGTTGAAAAGCCGCGTAAATGTGTCTACTTTCGAATAATAACCGGGTAGCATGTCAGATGAAACCCTCTTAAGCGTCGGATAAAGTACAAGACTGAATGCAGTGATTACAGTCAGTACCATGGCTGTAACCGATATTCCGAATGAATAAACGGCAAAATCTTTTATGTGTCCCCAGAACTGAATGATCATTCTTCCGCAGCCGATTAAAAGCATTCCCAGCAGGTTGGCAATCAGCAGTTTTACTCCAACACGAATGTTCTTCTTGAACTCCATCCACCCTTCAGCAAGAGAGACATCTCTTCCATACAATAAATCTTTGCACTGCAGACTGATGAATGCCAGAACCAGTATGCCCCCAATAAAATCCACGGTAATGATTGTCCTGTAATTGTTGTCATTTATTACAACCATAAACAATATTGCCATCATAACCAGCACTTTATTTGCAACAGAATATACACTGTATTTCTTCATCTGATTGGTAATCTGCAAAACAAATATAAAAACAGTGTTCAGTCCCAGCACAAATATATTCAATGCGGAAAACAACATCGCGTAGCGTACATCCGGATCAGTAACACCAATTGTAATGGAAAGTGCCGAAACTGCCGTAAACAGCAGTAACATAACGGTATAAAGCCAGATTGAGGACCTCATCTTCCTGTGAGGCAGCTGCTCATAGTTGTACTCGCCGTACCTGAGATAAATTCCATCGTTAAAACCGAGGGCAAACAAACCTATATATGAAGAGTAAAACACATAAACCTGATAATAACCGAAAGCATTTACATGAAAAAACAGGGGAAGAATCAACGAGCGGGCCATTCCGATAATCAGAATCAGCATCTGTGAACTGAATACGTATGATATATTTCTAAGTAAGGATTTTTTTGACATAGTCCTGAGTTATTATAAATTATGAACCGGTCACCTTGATTCATAATTTTTTAGTAAATAACATGGAGAATTATAAATTTAGAGTGCCGAAGACATCGGATTTTTCTATCCTTGCGTTTTTTAATTAGCAATTTTAATAAAATAATGACTCAAAAAAAAGGGAATTGTTGCAGTTTTAAAGATATGGAAGCTCAGGAGACAATGCTCCTGCCCCCTGAGCTATTTAACTTTCCGTCGGCCCTGCCTGCACCCGGGCTGCAGCACCTTGGACTACTTACGTATCGTAAAGAAAAAGGTCGTGCCTTTGCCCGCTTCGGATTCTATCCAGATTTTCCCCCCGTGGCGCTCAACTATCTTTTTGCAGACCGCAAGACCGATACCGGTGCCAGGATATTTTTCCCTGTCGTTTAAACGCTGGAAAAGCATGAATATCTTCTCCGAATACTCGGGATCAATACCTATGCCGTTATCTTTTATACTGAATTGCCAGACTTCACTCTCTTCCTGTGCACTGACCTCAATTACCGGGCTCTCGTCTCCTCTGAACTTTATGGCATTCCCTATTAGATTCTGGAAAAGCTGTCGGACCTGCGTGTGATTTGCTTTTAGAGGGGGCAGGGGACTGACTTTTATATCGGCATGACTCGTTTCAATTGCAACTTTAAGGTCGGTCAGAACTTCAGTCATTACAATATTCAAATCCACAGTCTGCATGTCTTCCTTGCTCGTGGCTGTGCGGGAGTAATGCAGAAGATCCTTAATTAAGGTCTGCATACGCTGCACACCTTCAGTTATATAGTTGATATACTGGTCGGCCTTGGCATCCAGTTTTCCCTCGTAACGTCTTGTAAGAAGCTGCGAATAGCTGCCGATCATGCGCAGCGGCTCCTGAAGGTCATGCGAGGCGATGTAGGCAAACTGTTCAAGCTCGCTGTTGGACTGCTCAACGTCCAATAAAGCCTTAACCAGCTCCTCTTCAATTCGTTTCTGCGCTGTTATATCAAACCTTATTGCCAGGTATTTTGATAGCTTTCCTTCACGGTTTGTAAGGGGGACAATTGTGGTATCCACCCAGTAGTATGACCCGTCCTTAGCCCGGTTTTTAATCTGCCCTTTCCATACCCTGCCGTTTGCAATAGTGCGGTACATATCTCTGAAGAACTCCTTCGGGTGGAAACCTGAATTTATTATGCGGTGATTCTGCCCAATGAGCTCTTCCGGACTGTATTTTGAGATCTCGCAGAATTTTTTGTTGATATAGGTAATGGTACCCTTAATGTCTGTGATTGCAACAATTGCTGCTTCATCCAGTGCGAATTTAAGGCTTGCCAGCTCATAGGAAGTGTCGCTTAAACTTTCCTTAAGCTCG
>JBLMZM010000261.1:0-3054 GCA_050258815.1 Ignavibacteriales bacterium | reverse complement strand
TCAGGCAGAAATAAAGGAATTCCTCAGAAAACAGCTGCCTGATTATATGGTGCCATCAATGATAATCACACTCGACTTGCTCCCGCTTACTCCTAATGGTAAACTGGACCGCAGAGCTTTAGAGATTCTGGAAGAAGAGGATGGGGAGCAGAAAGAATTTCAGAGACCTCTCAGTCCGATTGAAGAACTGCTAACTTCGATATGGTGCGAAATTCTGGATAAGCCAAATATAAGTATCAATGATAACTTTTTTGACCTGGGCGGACATTCTCTGAAAGCAACACAGGTGTTATCCCGTATCAGAAAGGTATTTGGGACAGAGATAGCCTTATATGATATGTTCAGTAATCCAACTATTGCAGGCCTGTCTGAAGTAATACAAAATGCAAGATGTTTAGAAAATCAGAACTTTGCTGGTGAACTAATTGAACGTGCTACAGACAGAAACAATTCTTTGGGATTTGAGTTATCCTTTGCACAACAACGTTTATGGTTCCTGGAGCAATTATCACCAGGAAATATTTCATTCAATATTCCATCAGCCGTTCAGCTGAAAGGCGACCTTAATATTTCTGCATTGCAGGCAAGCCTGACTGAAATTGTACGAAGACATGAATCCTTAAGAACAGAATTCAGGTCAGCTAATGGAAAGCCTTTACAGTTTATCAGAGACGCGGAGCCGGCAGAGATAGAAGTTATTGATCTTTCTTTCTTTGATAACAGCATGGCTTTCGTGGAACTGCAAAAGGCAATGAATGATGAAATTGCCAAACCATTTGATCTTTCACATGGACCTTTATACAGAATCAAATTATTCAAAACCGGCATCAGTGACTATATATTTATGATCACTATGCACCATATAATTTCTGATGGTTGGTCAATGGTGATTCTCATAAGAGAACTGGTAGAATTATATAAGTCATTTGTAAATAATGAGGATCCTCATTTACCTGATTTGGAAATACAATATACTGATTTTTCGGAATGGCAGAGAAAGTGGCTTACAGGAGAGACACTTAAAAGACAGCTTTTATATTGGAAGAATGAACTGGAGGGAATAAAGTCGTTAATAGAGTTACCAACTGACTTTCCACGGCCGGCAGTCCAGACATTTAACGGTGCTACAAGGAAAACGGTTTTTACTAAAACAATACTTGAAAAGTTACGGGAATTTTCAAGAATGGAAGGGGTAACTCCTTACATGACGCTTCTGGCAGCTTTTCAGTCCCTGCTGCATCGGTATACCGGGAGCGATGATCTTGTGGTGGGTACTCCAGTTGCAAACCGCAACAGAATTGAAACTGAACACCTGATCGGATTTTTTGTTAACACACAGGTAATGCGGGTCAGATTCACCGGGAATCCTACATTTTCCGAAGTATTAAAGCAGGTTCGGGAGAAATCCATAATGGCGTTTTCCAACCAGGATGTGCCGTTTGAATATATTGTTGAAGAAATCCAGCCGGAAAGGGATCTGAGTCATTCCCCAATATTTCAGGTTGCATTTGTATATCAGAATTTCCCAATTAATAAACTACAATTGCCTGGTTTAGATGTCAGTTATTATGAAATGGAAAATCCCTCTGCAAAATATGATCTGACTTTGACGGTTATTGAAGGAGCAGAAGGCCTTTCCGCTTACTGGGAATATAATACGGACCTATTTACGGATTCAGCAATTATGAGGATGACTAGCCAATTTAACATATTAACAGAATATGCTATTGGAAATCCCAAAATGAAAATATCTGACCTGCCGTTAATGGAAGAGCAGGAACGTAATAAAATGTTAATTGATTGGAATTTGAATAACATTGAATATCCTGGTTATAAATGTGTACAGCAATGGTTTGAAGATGTTGCTGAAATGCAGCCTGAGGCTGTGGCATTGACGTTTACTGAACCTAATGGTTCTGAATTCAGGACTTCGGAAATTACTTATTGCGAACTAAACAAAAGGGCAAATCAGTTAGCCAGGTATCTGAAAAGAGCCGGATGTAAAAGAGAAACGATAATCGGTTTACTGCTGCAGAGGTCCATGGAAAGCGTTATTGCAGTCTTAGCTGTGTTGAAAGCAGGAGGGGCTTTTTTACCGATTGACCCGTCATATCCGCAGGACAGAATTGAGTTCATGCTTAAAGACTCCGGAGCTGGAATATTATTAACTGAGTCGTCGATACTTATTAATAATTCCGGCTTTCCAGGTAAAGCAATATGCATTGATGCAGAAATCCCAAATATCATTAAAGAAAGCAATGAAAATCTGTTTAATATCGTCACGCCTGATAATCTGGCATATGTAATCTATACTTCAGGTTCTACCGGACTTCCGAAAGGTGCAATGCTTCATCACAGAGGATTATGTAACCTGGCATTTGCACAGCAAAAGGTATTTAAAGTTAACGCTGGCAGCCGTGTCTTCCAGTTTGCCTCTCCCAGTTTCGATGCTTCTGTTTGGGAAATGGTAATGGCGTTACTGAGCGGAGCAACGCTGAACCTATTCCCGCAGGAAAATGCATCCTCAATAGAACATCTGGCGGAAATTATTAAAGAGTCAGGTGCGACAGTTATTACTCTTCCTCCATCAATACTTGCAAGGTTACCGGAGAAGAACCCTGATGGAATTGCCTTGCTCGAAAAGTTAAGGACAATCATTGTTGCGGGAGAAAAATGTCCTGTTGAAATTGCAAATTACTGGTCAAAGAGATCACTGTTTTATAATGCGTATGGGCCGACTGAAACTACTGTATGTGCATCTTTGCAATTATGCAATAATGATTATAGGCAAAATATACCAATAGGCCGCCCGCTTTCCAATATTGAATTGTATGTTCTTGACAAGTATTTAAATCCCGTACCGGTTGGAATACCAGGTGAATTATACATTGGTGGTACCGGTGTTGGACGTGGATATCTTAATAGACCAGACCTGACGGCGGAAAAGTTTATTCCGGATCCATTTAATAAATCAGCCGGAATGCGGCTGTATAAATCCGGGGACTTAGTAAGATATCTTGAGGATGGGAAAATTGAATTTATTGGCCGAATTGA
>JBLMZM010000260.1:0-32883 GCA_050258815.1 Ignavibacteriales bacterium | reverse complement strand
GACCTGTTTGTGCTGAATAAAAGTGACCGGCCCGGCGCTGACAGTGCCATAATGGCCCTTCAGACCATACTCATGATGAAAAAACATGACGAGTTCAGCTGGCTGCCTAAAATTGTTAAGTCAGTTGCAACTGAAAATTCGGGAATCGAAGAAATTGCAGGTGAAATTAATAATCACAGGCATTATCTTGAAAATAATGGTCTTCTGCAGAAGAAAAGAGAGCTTAACTCGAAGATCAGGATTAAAGAAATTGTTGAGGCCCAGATAAAATCCGAGATATGGACGAAGGAGAGGGAAACTTCGCTGAACAGTTCACTTGAAAAGGTGGCTCACGGACATCTGTCGCCTTATCACATAGCCGAGGAGATAATACAGCACTATAAAGGAGAATTTGATTAGTTTATTTTTATCTGTTCATTGACACAAACGCGCTGCCCCCCGGCAGCATGAATTACTGATATTAGCCGGTTTAATAATTAGAGGGACAATAATTATGGGCGGGAACAGTATTCCATTTACATTCGAATTGAACGAAGAGCAATCCGCAATTCGCGATATGATACGTGATTTTGCAGAAAATAATATCCGGCCGGTTGTAATGAAGTTTGATGAATCCCAGGAACACCCGACGGAGATTACAGATAAACTGGGAGAGATGGGATTCCTTGGTATTCTGGTTCCGGAGGAGTTTGGAGGGGCGGGACTCGGATATATAGAATATGCCATCATTGTAGAGGAGCTTGCACGCGTAGACCCTTCGGTTGCTCTTTCAGTAGCGGCTCACAACGGGCTATGCACAAATCACATCAACCTGTTTGCCAACAGGACCCAGAAAGAAAAATATCTCCCCGCCCTGGCATCGGGTAAGAAGCTTGGAGCCTGGGGGCTTACTGAACCTGCCTCGGGAAGCGACGCTGCCGGCATGCAGTCTACAGCCGTTAAAGACGGCGCTTACTACGTGCTTAACGGAACAAAGAATTTTATTACAAATGGCGGCGTAGGCAAAACTGCCGTCGTAATGGCGGTTACAGATAAATCCAGGGGCAAAAAAGGCATTTCTGCCTTTATAGTTGAGAAAGGCTGGCAGGGCTTCAGCGCGGGGAAAAAGGAGAATAAACTCGGCATGCGCGCCAGCGAAACGACACAACTCATACTCGACAACTGCCGCGTACCTGCTGAAAACCTAATTGGAAATGAGGGAGAGGGCCTGACACAGGCCTTAAAGATACTCGAAGGCGGCAGGATTTCCATTGCGGCCCTCGGAGTGGGCCTGGCACAGGGATGCCTTGAGGCTGCCCTGGATTATTCACAGCAGCGAAAGCAGTTCGGGAAGCACCTTTCTGAATTTCAGGCCATTCAGTTCAAACTGGCCGAAATGGCAACTGAAATTGAATCGGCCAGACTGCTTACATACCGGGCCGCAGCAATTAAGGATAAAGGCGGGAAAGTTGCACGCGAAGCATCAATAGCAAAACTTTACGCAAGCGAAGCTGCAACCAGGGCTTCCAATGAAGCAGTTCAGATACTGGGCGGCTATGGGTTTGTAAAAGATTATCCCGTTGAAAAATTTTACCGCGATGTGAAGCTGCTGACAATTGGTGAAGGTACTTCTGAGGTACAGAGAATGCTGATTGCTAAGAGTCTTTTGTCTGAGTCTTAACTAACCTTGAAAGATATATTATGAAGAAAATCGGAACGCCTGTTATAAGCAATGAAATGTATCTGAAAAGAGAGGATTTCTATAAAAACCTTGTCCGGAAACTGAATGCTGAAAAGGATAAAATAAAGCTTGGCGGCGGGCAGAAGGCTATTGATGCCCACAAGGCCAAGGGCAAAATGACCGCAAGGGAGAGGGTCAGAAGCCTTATTGACAAGAACAGCAGGTTCTATGAGCTGGGTACAATGGCCTCCTTCGGAATGTACCAGGAATATGGCGGGGCACCCGCTGCGGGTACTGTTATGGGAATCGGTAAGATTAACGGCAGCAACTTTTTTATTGTGGCAAACGACGCAACTGTAAAGGCCGGAGCATGGTTTCCGGTTACCGCAAAAAAGAACCTGAGAGCCCAGGAGATCAGCATGGATAACCGCCTCCCTGTCATCTATCTTGTCGACAGCGCCGGCGTATTTCTTCCACTGCAGGAGGATATATTTCCTGATAAGGAGCACTTTGGAAGGATATTCAGGAATAACGCCGTTATGTCGGCAATGGGTATACCCCAGATTGCAGCCATTATGGGTCCCTGTGTTGCAGGCGGGGCATATCTTCCGATCATGAGCGATGAAGCTCTTATAGTTGAGGGTGAGGGATCGGTCTTCCTGGCCGGGGCACACCTGGTTAAAGCAGCCATTGGCGAAAACATCGGAAACGAGGAGCTGGGCGGCGCCCGTGTACAGTCAAATATATCAGGCGTAACCGATTATATGATGAAAAATGACGAGGAATGCCTGGCCCAGATCAGAAGCCTGACAGGAAAATTCGGGGATACGCCCAAGGCCGGTTTTAGCCGCATTGACAGCATAGCCCCGCAGTTTAATATAAAAGAGCTGTACGGACTGCTTCCGGAGGACACGCTGAAGCCATATAATATGTACGAGGTAATTGCCAGGATTGCGGATAATTCAGAAATTGATGAGTACAAGGCAGGCTATGGGAAATCACTGATTACGGCCTATGCCAGAATCGACGGATGGGCCGTTGGTATTGTAGCAAATCAGAGGAATACGTTCAGGACTGAAACAGGCGAAATGCAGATAGGCGGAGTCATTTATTCAGACAGCGCCGATAAGGCTGCACGCTTTATTATGAACTGCAACCAGAGAAAGATCCCTCTCGTATTCCTGCAGGATGTAACCGGATTCATGGTCGGCAGCAGGGCTGAACATGGCGGAATAATCAAGGACGGGGCTAAGATGGTCAATGCCGTAGCAAATTCAACCGTACCTAAAATTACAATTATTGTCGGAAACAGCTTCGGTGCCGGTAATTACGCAATGTGCGGCAAGGCTTATGATCCCAGGTTTATTTTCGCCTATCCTAACGCAAAGATAGCAGTTATGGGAGGTTCACAGGCCAGCAATACCCTGCTCGGAATAAGGCTTAAACAGCTGGAAAAAGAGGGTAAAACCATCAGCAAGGAACAGTCAGATAAGCTGCTGAAGGAAATTGAAGATTCTTACGAGGAGAAAAGCACCCCGGCTTATGCCGCAGCCAGGCTTTGGGTTGATGAAATTATCGATCCTGCTGAAACGAGGGACTATATCTCCATGGCAATTGAAATTGCAAACAATAATCCCGATATACCAAAATTTAACCCTGGAGTTATTCAAACCTGATGCGGATACCGTCTTTATTTCTCAGGTATATTCTTATCATATTCCTCTTCCCTGCCTGCCTGAACGCCCAGGTGACAAAATTAGGGCATGCCGTGGATTCACTCTCGCGCTTTATTGCTTCTGACTATTTTAAAGGTCTTAAAGCAAATACTAATGACCTGGCACTGACAGATACACTGTATAACAGGGCACTTCAGTTTTGGGATAATGATATACAGGATGCACTATTGTCACTTACCTTTGCTACCGTTCCTTATAAGTATATACCGATGGTACTGCCACTGATAAAACTAAGAATTAATGTGCCGATTTTTTCGGCCAACGATTCGGTATTTGCATTGAAAAATAAGCACCTGCCCAAAGAACTGTTTTATAATTCACCACAGGACCAGTTCGGTGACCAGGATAAGCTTGCTCACTTTTTCGGAAGTGCATATCTCGGGTATATTTCCAGAATCTTTGATTTTACAAAAATAATTGGCATTTTTGTAGAAGATTTCGAAAAGGCATTTTACGTGCAGTCAGCAGTTGATCCCAGGGACCTGGCTGCAGATGAGCTGGGTGAATTTTTCGGTAAGGCCTTAAGAAAAAATAAGAACCTGTCCCCTTCGGGTACTTTGGTAACATATCCATTAATATTTTTCAGAAATACTTTATGAATTCAGTATTAGTCATTGATGACGAAATAGAAATATGCGAAAGCGTAAAGATGATCCTTGAATATGAGGATTACGAAGTGGATTATTCCACGGATGCTGCATCAGGCATAGAAAAAATTATCTCAGGCAGTTTTGACGTTGTGCTGCTGGACATTCAGATGCCTGAAATGAACGGCTTTGAAGTGCTGAATAAGATCAGGGAACAGCACGTGGATATCAGCGTGATCATTATTTCCGCCTTCAGCAGTCTTGAGAATGCAGTTAAGGCTACCAAGCTGGGTGCTTTTGATTTTCTTGAAAAACCGGTAGACCGCGATAAGCTGCTGCTCAGCATCAGAAATGCACAAAACCAGGTAAAGCTGTTAAAGGAAAACAAAGAGCTTAAGAAAACCATCACCGGCAACGAAACAATTATAGGCAAAAGCCTCGCAATCCATAACGTGCTTGAGGTTATTTCCAAAGTGGCCCACACAGACGTCAGGGTACTCATATGCGGCGGCAATGGTACGGGAAAGGAACTGGTTGCACGCGAAATACACAAACAGAGCTCCCGCTCTCAGCAGAATTTTGTTGAGGTAAACTGCGCTGCCATTCCGAATGAACTTATTGAATCAGAACTGTTCGGTCATGAGAAGGGTTCATTCACGGGAGCAATACAGCAGAGAATCGGCAAGTTTGAACTGGCAAATAAGGGTACACTGTTTCTCGATGAAATAGGTGATATGACTTTGCAGGCACAGGCAAAAGTGCTGAGGGCAATTGAGGACGGAAAGATTGAACGCGTCGGCGGCAATAAGAAAATTGACGTGGACGTTAGGATCATTTCTGCTACCAATAAAAACCTGAAGGAGGAAATTGAAAAGGGAAATTTCAGGGAGGACCTCTATCACCGCCTTAACGTTATTCCTGTTACCGTACCTTCACTGAAGGACAGGACAGAGGATATTCCGCTTCTTGTTAATCACTTTGCCGCGGATATTATTAACAAATATAAAATTCCGCCTGTGGAATTTACACCGGGCGCCTTGAAAGCACTGCAGGGACTGGAATGGACGGGAAATGTGCGCGAGCTCAGAAATATAGTTGAACGCATCATAATTATGATGCCGCAAAAAGAAATTTCGGAAAAGGACGTCTATAAACTCATTCCCCCTCAGTCGGCTGGGATGGATGACATTATGAACATAAATAATTCCTTCCAGGATTTTAAGGAAAAGGCTGAACGGGCATTTATCCTGAAACAGCTCGAAGCAAATGAATGGAATATCAGCAAAACAGCCGAACTGCTGGATATCCAGAGAAGTCACCTTTATGCAAAAATGAAAAAGTACGACATAGAAAAAGGGAAAGACTAAAGAGAGGATTAAACAATGGGAGAAACAATTTTTTCAAAGATCATCCGCAGGGAAATTCCGGCTAAAATAGTTTATGAGAATGATGATGTTCTTGCTTTCAGGGACATTAATCCCCAGGCACCGGTACACATACTTGTCATTCCCAAAACAGGAGAGATTGCCGCTACTACTCAGATCAGGGGAACAGAACATGCCCAGCTGCTGGGTAAACTGTTTGATGCGGTCAACGAAATAGCCCGGGCTGAAGGCATTTCAGAGACCGGCTTCCGCGTTGTCATTAACAGCGGTCCCGAAAGCGGACAGGAGGTGCCCCACCTTCACCTGCACATTCTGGGCGGCAGAAAAATGAACTGGCCTCCGGGCTGATGAAATCTGATTCTCAGACTCCCTGCAAACTGCAGGGAGGATTTCTCCACGATCCAGATGAATTTATTGATTTAGTTATTGCGAAATGATGAGGAAATATTTCTTAACTGTTTGTTTTCTGGTTTCCCTGCTCTCCGGCTTGCCCAGAGCCCAGGGGAATGTTGATATTTATTCCGGCTGTTCGGTAGAAGTCTCGGGTAAAATGGATATCGAGGTTAGCGGCAACTGGAACAACAACGGGACATTTATTCCCGGAAGAGGAACGGTTATATTTAATGGTACGGTACCCCAGACTATCACCGGTCCTTCAGGAGCCGCATTCCATAACCTGTCAGTTGACAATCAGTGCGGTATACTTAACCTGCAAAGCAGCATTCTGGTTACAGGCACACTTTCACTTAATTCCTGCCGGATCAATACCATATTTAATACTGTCTCTCTGGCAAGGGGAGCAAATTTAACCAGAAAGAGCGGTTACATTTTAGGAACCCTCAAAAAGGATTTTTCTGCGCCTGATACCAGGACCTTTGAAGTAGGCACTCTCAACGGATATACTCCCGTAACAATCAAGGCAGTTGAAGGCAAAGGCAGCATCAGCGTAAAAGCCATTCAGGAGCCTCACCCAAATGCAATAGGCCGGAATGTACTGCAGAGATACTGGTCAATATCCGGCGAGGGCATTGCAAAAACTGACCTTTCCTTCCAGTACCTTCCCGGGGATGTAGTGGGTATATCCTATGAGTATCAACTGGGGACCTATTCAATTGGGAACTGGAATTTCCCTGATGGTAAGCTGAACGCTTCAAAACATACAGCAAGTATAAAAGGGGTTTCGGATTATTCAGGGGATTGGACACTGGGCAAGGTGCCTTCCATGCCGGTGGATTTATCCAGATTTACTTCAGCCGCAGGCAGATCAAATGTTACACTGCTGTGGGAAACACAATCAGAGGTCAACAGCGAAAGGTTTGAAGTGGAACGCTCTCCCCTGTTCAACGAAACTTCCCACGCCTACAACTGGAAAAGAATCGGAGAACTGCAGGCTTTCGGGAACTGTAATTTTCCCCAGGAGTATGTATATGTGGATAACAACCTCAACACAGGGTACTATGCATACAGACTGAAAATGATTGGAAGCAGAGGGAATTACAAGTACAGTGATATAGTGGTTGTGGAGATGAACAGACCTGTAACAATTGAACTGAGCCAGAACTATCCCAATCCCTTTAACGGCATGACTGCTATTCCTTACAGTATTCCTGAAGATACACACGTTATACTTACCATTTATGATCTGAACGGGCAGCTGATAGCCCAGCCGGTAAATGAGTTCAAGCCCGCAGGCCATTATGTTTATAACTTTGACGCCTCAAATCTGGCCAGCGGTATCTATATCTGCAAGCTGAATGCCGGAAGCCATTCGATGCTTAAAAAAATGATGCTTTTGAAATAGTTTGTACTGAGTCCCGGTTTTATTCTTTAATATTTCTCCGGGACCCGTCTGTTTATTTCTTTACGTTTTCTTTCCTTATCATCTTTGTCCCCTTTGACTGGACGGGCTGCTGATAGTCCGGCATTCCTTTAACCAGCAGTTTTACCTGCTCCGGTCTCTTTATTCCAGCCGGGAGCCTCAGGCTGGAATACCCCGATTCCACACCTCCTTCCGGATTAAGCAGGTCCATCCTCTTTGCCACTACCTGCCAGGAGAATGACACGCCGGATTTTCCGCCATTAAGCTCTTTTACTTCAAAACCCTCTTTCGATTTATTGGTTACAAATACGCCGTTGCATTCGCCTTCCACCTGAACGAACACTTTTATGGGATTAGCCTCATCGGTAAAGATCATTTCGGAAAATACCGGATCCAGTAAAATATGTGCGGTACCCTTTTCCAGTTTACCGGTTCCATAGTCCTGCAGGAGTACCTCCGTAGCTGCCGGTGCAAACATAAGGCTGCTCTCCCCGTTTTTGCCGTTTATTACCGTTGCATTTGCTCCGGGGGTAACTATGCCAAAATCCGTATTATTTATTCTTCCACCGATATATGCATACCCGCTGCTGCTGAGTGTATTATCAAAATATCCGCCCCACTTTCCGGAAGAGGTCACCGTGAGGGCTGAATCGCTTGCAGCAAAACCCGTAACACCAAAACCGGTCCCGTTTCCGTTAACCCCCGCACCATTCCGGGTGCCGGTTAAAACAGAAAGGTCGTTCCCGGAGGCAACCACGCCGGTGCCTGATAAGAAGTCCCTCCCGATTGCAAAGGCTCCTGCCTCTCTGCCATTAGCCGACAGTCCGGAACCATTACCAATTACCTTCGGCGAAGGTATATTGTTACCGAGGGCAACAATACCCGTTCCATTATCACTTCTGTTAAACCCTCTTACGCCTGCTGTCAGCGAGTCCTCTGTCTGCCCGTTTACTCCAAAGCCCTTTTCGGAGACGCCGAAAACGCCATATCCAGCCGCAAAATTCTGGCCGGTTACAGCGGTTCCTGAATCACTGGCACTCTGTCCCAGAACGCCTGTACCTGAACCCAAATTCACACCCAGAATTCCCTGCCCGTCTCCCCTGTTCTCACCATAAACTCCCGAATAATTACCGGTGCTGTAAGAGCTGAAAGGATAAGCCGATATATAGGAGTTTACAGAGCCGGGTGTACCGGAGCCGTAAACTGCAAACAGGTCCCCCGGCCGGGGCTGCGGATTATTGACCGTGATCCTGCCGTCACCCGTTATCCTCATTCTTTCATAACCCAGGGTGCTGCCCCCTGTCCTGAATACAAGGGGACTCATATCAGTGGTACCCAGGAAAATTGAATCACTGAGGCCGCTGTTTCCTGTCAGTGACCAGGCAGGTTTTGGCAGGGTGCCCCTGGCAAAAAGGGTTCCGTTTTCGTCGGCGAACAAGAGTCTGCTGCCAATGCCTTTCAGAACAGAAGCTCTTATGTCTCCGATAACCTGAAGGCGTACAAGAGGGTTGACAGTACCAATTCCTGTATTGCCGTCGCTTCTTACATAAAAAAGAGAGACCCCGGTGCTGTCTTTAATGTTAAATGCGGTCTGTGCAAATGCGGGGTTAAACGCTGATAGCAGAAGAATGACCAGCGCAGTCTTTACATACATTTTTATATCCATCAGAAATGCTCATTTTACTGTTTTACATTGTGCACATTCAGCCTGGCAGTTGCCTTTGGAATGCATTCAAAACTTAACGAGAATCCTAATAAATTTCTATTAATTATTTAACAAAGGTTATTATTTCAGGGCACAGACAGGCTTCAACTATCTCCTATTTCCTTTTATTTTTTATAGTTACCGCCTTCATATAAGGCCATACATTATTTATTTGCGCTATCTTCTTTTCTATTAATCTGTTTAGTGCCTGCGTCCCCCTTATTTGTTTATACTATCAGGATTAACTCATATTCTAACCAGTCACTGCAAAAGGCAGTATCATATTCAGTGATCATTAACTGTATAACTCATTTACCAATGTCGTTCAGCCGCAGTTTTGTGAGGCTGTTTATGGTTAGTATTTGGAGGCTGTATACTGCTGAAATTCATTACGGCCCATATCACAACGCTCTGATAATTATCACTTTATTGATTCTGCCCGGATGCTGTACATGCTTCACCATAGTGAATATTTATTCCATTTATTAATTCCCCGCAAAATAATAATATAACTTCGCATGGAATTCAGAGCGTTGGTTATTGAAATTTCCGGCAGAATATTTAACAGGAAAACAGAAGGTCCGGCATGCATGGTTTGTTTTTCCATAACCAGCCCGTTGCATTTTACTCTGCCCTTGCAGCTTTAGCTGTATGGTATATCTTATTAATTTTCAAATACTTAAGCCTCTCCGTCATACCATTATTAAATTTTATATCCTCACCATTATCCCCCTTATTCCGATTGTCTCTTGTTATCAGGACTAATGTTAATCATAGCAATTATGACAAGGCCCTGCTCTATCAGGTGAGAGTTCTATGGATAAATGTTAAGATAATTCCCCTGGTCCCCGGCCGGTAAGTAAATGCAGGCTGTGCTTTTCAGGATCAGGTCTTTTTATGGGGGGGGTCAAATGACAACTAAAAGACTTACCACTTTTGAAAAGGAGGCAATATGGTAATTGTAACTAAATCCCGTTCATCGGGAAAGCATATGAACTTCATCAGAAATTTATTAGTGTTATTTTCACTAATATTGTTATCTCTTAATGCCATGGCTCAAACGGAAGCCTGGGTAAAAAAGACCCAGCTGCCTACCCAAAGGGCAGCCTCTTCAGCAGAGGTCATTGAAGGAAAGATCTATGTTATAGGCGGAACCAGCGGTCCGCCCAGTAATATGGATGTTGCAGCAAATGAAGTATACGATCCTGTTTCAAACAAATGGGCAACTAAAAATCCGATGCCAACGCCCCGTGGATTTCTGGCTACGGCCGTTATAAATGATACTATTTATGCCATGGGTGGCGCTTATCCAGGAAATCCGGGAGATGCATTGGAAGCCTATGATCCGGCTACAGATACATGGGTAAAAAAAGCTGATATGCTCATGTCAAACGCTGAAATCCAGGCGGGAGTTGTTAATGGGAAAATATACGTAATGGGGGGCGCTTATGGGAAACGGAATTGCCAGGAATATGACCCGGGGACGAATAAATGGACCGAGAAAACAGAAAGACCTGTCACTGGCGGTGTTATGGCGGTTACTGTTTATAACGGACTGGTATATACTTTTGGCGGTTCACTTTCTCCTAACGGACCGGTAAATTCCTCTGTATATGCTTATAATCCTCAAACAGATATCTGGTTAAAGAAAAAAGATATGCCCACAGCGCGTTTTTCTTTTCATACTTATCTGGTCAATAATAAAATCTACGCCATAGGCGGAAGCCAGGGAAGTCCCGGCACTTTAGCAACTGTTGAAGTATATGATCCTGTAACTGATACATGGGAAAAAAGGCCAGACATGCCGGTTAAACTGGCCTACTTTGCCGGTGCAGTCGTCAACAATAAGATCTATGTCATTGGAGGAACCCCGGACTGGGCAACGGGAGGTCTCGATATATGGGAATACAATCCCGAAATGCCAATTGAATTGTCTCCGGCAAGCATACATTTTAACAGCACGCTTACTGAACTATCCAGCGATACTGCATATGTAACAATCAGGAACAAAAGTCCCCAGTCAATAAACATCGGCTCTATTTCTCTCAATATACAGTCATTTTCCTTATCGGATCTGCCGGCATTTCCAGCAGCCATAGGACCATCGGACTCGCTTCGTTTTGGTGTTTTCTTTCAGCCAAAAAATCGCGGATCAGTAAATGGCATAGTTAAAATAACAACAGATAATGCCCAGTATCCCGCATTGACCATTCCTCTGCTGGGAACAGGACTCGAGTGCGGCTCCCAGTTTAGAAAATTCGTCAACAGGGTTATCTCAGTTGTGCCTCAGGAGCGTCCTGCAATAATTGACAGCTTTTTGTCTAAAAACCCAGCCATGCCATTTATAGAGCAGGATTCAATATGCCAGTTTATGTACCGTGGTAATGCATCAGGCGTTTGCCTGGCCGGAGATGCAAATTTCTGGAGCAAGGATGGGAACCCAATGAGCAGACTCTCAGAAACTAATTTATGGTACAGTTCGGAGGTATTCGAAACTGATGCACGCCTGGAATATAAATTTGTAATTGACGGCAATAACTGGATACTGGACCCCATGAACCCTAAAAAGTGGACCGGAGGTCTTGGTTCAAATTCGGTATTGTCAATGCCTGCTTATGTTGAAGCTCCTGAGATGAAATATATTAAGGAAATTCCCCACGGCGCCCTGTTCGACACTACCTTCGGGAGCAAGATTCTGGGTAATATCAGAGGAATCAGTATTTATACTCCGCCTGGATATGCCCTTAATGTGAAGGACAGTTTCAAGGTTGTTCTGTTCCATGATGGTATAGAATGGATAAATCTTGCCTTTGCTGTAAATACGCTGGACTATCTGATTGATAACCTTCGTATTCAGCCCGTAATTGCTGTCTTTGTTGCCCCGGTCATGAGAGATCCGGAATATATTGGTGATTTGCAGGACCAATATGCAAAATTTATCACCACAGAGCTGATGCCATATGTTGATAAGCACTTCAGAACAAGAATTAACCCGCAGTGCCGTGCAACAGCGGGTATTTCAAATGGAGGGAACATTGCATTAGTTATCCAGAATTATTACCCGCAAATGTTTGGAAATGCAGCCTCATTCTCCGGCACCATTCTGCCTTCAACACGTTCATCATTCCAAAATACAGATCCTAAATCGACAAAGCTCTACATTGATGTAGGCACTTATGATCTGCTGGGTTTTTATGACCTGACAAACAATTTCCGCAAGATCATTGCAGCAAAGGGTTATAACCACAGGTATAATGAATGGCATGAGGGTCACAGCTGGGGCAGCTGGGGTGCACACCTGGATAACGCACTGGAATACTTCTTCCCGGGCAGCGCAGTATATGTCAGGGAAGAAAATAACGTTCCCGCGGCATATTCTCTGTTGCAGAACTATCCCAATCCGTTTAATGCCGGTACGGTTATAAAATATACCCTGGCAGTTACTGGCAAGGTGCAACTAAAGGTCTTTGATATACTAGGGAGGGAGATAGCAATACTGGTAAATGAAGAGAAACCGGCAGGCAGTTACGAGGTTAAATTTAATGGTTCAGGTTTTGCAAGCGGGTTTTATGTTTACCAGCTGAAAGCAGGCAGCTTCTTATCTGCAAAGAAGATGTTGATGATAAAATAGTGTCAATGGATACTCAAAGAGAGTAATTTTGTAAAAAAAATCAGGAGCCGGCTGGTATCAGGTCAATATACCGGCTGACTCCTCTTTCATTCTTACACTTATGCGTCTGATATGGAAGCTTTAAAAGTTACTTCAGCAATCAGGCCCTTTTTATGCCTTTATCCGCAATATCATTTCTGTAGTAAATGCCTTCAAAGCTGATATGCTTAAGGGCCCTGTAGGCATTTTCCTTGCAGGCTTTGAGGTCATTTTTATAAGTAACGGCAGTTACGCCAAGCACCCTGCCGCCGCTGTTGACTATCTTTTCCCCGTCTTTCCTGGTTCCGGCGTGAAAGACTATAACCCCATCTTCCTCATGGTCAAGTCCTGTAATTTCAAAACCCTTTTTATAATTTTCCGGATAACCGCCCGAAGCTGCAACAACACACACGGCCGCTCCGCCTGAATATCTGACTGCGGCTTTGTCCAGGTCGCCTTCGGCTGCCGAATAAAGGAGTTTGAGGAAATCCCCTTCCAGTAAAGGCAGTACAGCCTGTGTTTCAGGATCACCGAACCTGCAGTTAAATTCCACTACTTTCGGACCTTCTTTAGTCAGCATGAGCCCGCAGTAAAGACATCCGACAAACTTTTTCCCTTCAGTTTTCATGGCTGAAAGCACGGGGGCAAGTATTTTCTCATCCACCTCACTTTGAATCTGAGGAGTAATGATCGGAGCAGGTGCATATGCGCCCATTCCCCCGGTATTCCTGCCGGTATCATTATCCCCTATTCTTTTATGATCCTGGGCTGCCGGAAGGCAGATAAAATTACTGCCGTCTGTAATTGCAAATATGGAAGCTTCCTCACCTGTCATGAACTCTTCAATTACAACCTTATTGCCGGCCTCCCCAAAGCAGTTATCCTCAAAGCATTCCCTGAGGGCTTCCAAAGCTTCAGATTTGTCGTTGCATATCAGAACACCCTTGCCAGCAGCAAGTCCGCTCGCCTTGACAACAACGGGGCATTCAACCGAATTCAGGTATGCTACGGCTTCCTTATACTCCTGTCTGTCAAAAACCTTAAATGCCGCCGTCGGCACCCTGTACTTCTGCATGAAGTTTTTTGCAAAAGCCTTATCGCCTTCAATCAGTGCGGCATTAGCATCGGGACCAAAAACCAGGATACCGTTGCTGCGCAGATAATCTGCCAGTCCATCCATCAGTGGCTGTTCCGGACCCACAATAACCAGGTCCACGGCATTGAACTTACAAAAATTCAGTATCTCTTCATTGTTTGATGGATTGAGCGCAACATTCTCCCCCAGCTTTTCCGTTCCGGGGTTGCCCGGAATTATGTAAAGCCGGTCAAGTAATGTGCTTTCCTTTATTTTATATGATATGGCATGTTCCCTGCCTCCGGAGCCGATTACAACTACATTCATTTATATTGCCCTGAGATAAAATTGAAAGCTCTTGGTAAGTTGTTCTGTAAAAACTTCCCTTCTGTGTTTATGTATAAAATCCTCATTTGGCTGCGGCAGTTTACCCGCCTTATATAACCTGTGCACCTCGAGCAGCGTATTCTTTATCTGCTCAATGTTGTCGGGTTCGGTAATAAAAGCCGCGCCGTATTCCTGTGCGGCTGTTTTTGCAGCCCCTTCAGGCAGACAGGCAATAACCGGTTTTCTGGTACCGAAGTATTCAAACAGCTTACCCGGAGTATGCGAGTCGGAATTGGCTTTCTTACCTACCATCATCCACAATACATCGCTCGAAATAATTCTTTTTATAGTTTCCTTGTGATCAAGATAACCGAGGTTCTTTACATAAGGCTGCAGTCCGAGTTTATTAATAAGACTGATGTTTTCCTTTCTTAAGTGGCCCAGAAAAACCAATTCTATATTCTCTGCAACATCGGGCCTTTCCTCTGACAGTTTCTTGAATGCTTTCAGGAAATACCTGGGTGTAATATACTCATAGAAAATTCCGGCATGGGTGATACGAAGCTTGGTATTTTCCTTTGGTATGGGAGTAACATTTGTAAAATCCTCCTCATCAAAGCCATGCGGCAGAATAATAACGTCCTCAAAGGTAAGAAACTTGAAAGTATTGAGCAGCTTCTCCTTTACCTTCCTGTTCACTGCGATGACCTTATCGGCTATTTTCAGGGCCTTGTACTCCATTTTTTTATGGAGGTACTTATGCAGCGGAGTCAGGTTGAACTCGAACTGATTGCCTGTCCACAGATCCCTGTAATCCACAAACAAGGAGATATCAAATTCCTTGCTCAGCTTTGAAGCCATTGTGAATGCCGAAAAAGGAGGAATCGTAACGAAGATAATATCGAACTTTTCCTTTTCAAGCAGTTCCTTTGCAACGAAATAAGCCTTCTTTGACCAGAAAACTTTGTTGTCGGGGATCAGGAAAGTCTTACTGACCCTGCTAAGAAATTTTCTGATGTATTCGGGAGGCATTTTAATTGTTTTGTATTTTGCCAGTAATGAATAAGGATCCATTCCCTCGGTTCTTACAATCCTTATTCCGGCATCCTCACATTCCTTCATTAAGGACAGATCATGTGCGAAATAGCCGGTTTTGCCAGTCGTAAGAACTGTAGGCTCCCAGTTATACTTCTTCATGTATTTAACAAATTTGAGCGTTCTTTGAACTCCGCTCAACCCCATTGGAGGAAAATAATAAGCAATAACGAGTACTTTGAACATATTTACCTATATATAAATTCTAAAACTTGAAACCTTCCCTCTTATTATCCACATAGCCTTTCTGATACTCCCCGGTTCAGAACCCGTTTTATGAATGATAATTCGGAGCTTCATCTGTAATAATAACATCGTGGGGATGGCTTTCTCTCAACCCGGCAATTGACATTTTAGTAAACTGCGCCTTGTCCTTCAGTTCCGTAATATTTCTGGTACCGCAGTAACCCATGGCAGCTCTTAATCCCCCTATGAACTGATAGATTGTTTCGGATAAGGGACCCTTGAAAGGAACCCTGCCCTCGACACCTTCCGGAACCAGTTTTTTAATATCGTCTTCAATGTCCTGGAAATAGCGGTCGCTGCTTCCTCTTTTCATTGAACTCAGCGAACCCATTCCTCTGTATACCTTAAAACTTCTGCCTTCAAAAAGCACCATTTCACCCGGAGTTTCTTCAACACCCGCAAACATGCCGCCTATCATCACAGTATCGGCGCCTGCTGCAATTGCTTTTGGCACGTCGCCCGTCTGTTTGATGCCTCCATCGGCGATGATTGGAATACCCTTGCCCTTTGTGGCCTCATAAACATTCATAACAGCAGATATCTGGGGTACGCCTACACCGGCAATAACACGTGTTGTACAGATTGAACCGGCACCGATTCCAACCTTTACTGCATTGACACCAGCGTCAATGAGGTCAAGTGCAGCTTCACCAGATATAATGTTACCAGCGATGAGCTGAGCATATTTGAATTTTTTCCTCATTTCCCTGATTGTTTTCATGACACCCTGTGAATGCCCGTGTGCAGTATCCACAACAATCACGTCTGCTCCTGCATTAAGGAGTGCTTCTGCCCTTTCAATTGTATCTGCTGTAACACCAACACCAGCGCCTACCCTGAGCCTTCCATGTTCATCTTTGCATGCAAGAGGAAACTTCTTTTTCTTCTGTATATCCTTGAAAGTTATGAGCCCTTTCAGCAGGCCGTTTTTGTCAACAATAGGCAGTTTTTCAATTTTATGCGACTGAAGTATCTTTTCGGCTTTACCCAGGTCCGTTCCCTCGGGGGCAGTTATCAGGTTCTCATAGGTCATTACATCTTTAACCTTCAGATTAATGTTCGGCTCAAACCTGAGATCCCTGTTGGTTAAAATGCCTATAAGTTTTCCGGCGTGATCAATGATTGGAATTCCCGAGATATGATATTTATTCATCAGCAGAAGCGCATCTTCAACAGTTTTATCGGAGTCCAGCGTAATAGGATGAAGTATCATTCCGCTTTCAGATCTTTTTACCAGGTCGACTTCCTCGGCCTGTCTTTCAATTGACATGTTTTTATGTATAATGCCTATGCCGCCCTGGACGGCCATTGCAATTGCCATTTTAGATTCAGTAACCGTATCCATGGCTGCCGACAGGAATGGTATATTCAATGTTATTTCCGGGGTAAGTTTTGAGGCAATATCCACTTCCCTCGGCAGAACCGCAGATTTTGCCGGAATTAATAATATATCATCAAAAGTTAAACCTTCACCTATAACTTTATTTGTTTTCATATAGTCCTCAATTTTATGAAAAAGACCACTTAGCGTGGCCTGCAAGTTTATTTATTCAAAAGCCGGGAATCCCGTTATATCTTCGCCCACAATCAGAGTGTGCATTTCATGTGTGCCTTCATAGGTCTTCACCGATTCCAGGTTTGCCGCGTGGCGCATTACGGGGTATTCGTCCAGAATCCCGTTTGCACCCAGAATTTCTCTGGCCATGCGGGCAATTTCAAGTGCTTTTTCGCAGTTATTCCTTTTGGCAAGCGAAACGTGGGTAAATTTGAGAGAGCCATCATCTTTCATGCGCCCCAGCCTGTAGTTCAGCAGCTGTGCTTTTGTAATTTCAGATAGCATATAAACCAGCTTTTCCTGGGTCATCTGATAGGCGGCAATCGGTTTCCCAAACTGGACCCTTGATTTAGCATAGTTTAATGCGCTATTGTAGCAGGCCATCATTGCACCAACAACTCCCCATGCAATTCCATACCTGGCCTGATTAAGGCACATAAGCGCTGATTTGAGTCCTGCAGACTTCGGCAGCCTGTTTTCCTCCGGAATGAAAACGTCTTCAAATACCAGTTCTGAGGTAACAGACGCCCTGAGAGAGTGTTTTCCTTTCATTTCGGGAGCGGTAAAGCCCGTGGTTCCTTTTTCAACCAGGAAGCCGTTAACGATGCCGTCCAGTTTTGCCCAGACCACTGCAACATCGGCGATTGTGCCGTTTGTGATCCACATTTTAGCGCCGTTCAGTATATATCCGCCCCCGGTTTTTTCAGCACGCGTAACCATGCCGCCCGGATTGGAGCCAAAATCGGGCTCGGTAAGGCCGAAACATCCTATTTTTTTCCCCGAAGCAAGCAATGGAAGCCAGTAGTCTTTATGTTCCTCACTTCCAAACGTAAATATCGGGTACATTACAAGGGCGCTTTGCACGGAAACAAAGCTCCTGATGCCGCTATCCCCTCTTTCCAATTCCTGCATAACCAGGCCGTATGCGGTATTATTCATTTCCGCACCGCCATACTTCTGTGGAAGGGTGCTGCCGAAGAGCCCCAGTTCACCCATTTTAGGGATCAGGTGCTGAGGGAATTCCCCTTTACGGTTAAACTGCTCTATGATGGGAATTACTTCACCGGACACAAACTCCCTGACAGTATCCCTCACCAGCAATTCTTCGTCGCTGTAAAGACTGTCAATATTAAGGTAATCCACACCGGTAAACTTTTCCATATATCCAGTAAAATTTTTCTTTTTAAGTATATAAAATTATTAAATGAAGAATAGATATGCAAACAAGTTTCAAAATCATTTCCAATGGCTGCAAATTATTTTTATTCTTCCTCATCCCCGGGCTGTATTGATTTATTAACCACTTCCTTTATTACATCAAAATCAAAGCCTCTGGAGAGTAAAAATGCATATAATTTCTGGCTCAGCTTTCTCTTGTCCAGGTCCTTGTATTTTGAGGACTGCAGCTTTTTCTGCACCAGCTGGTACGCGCTTTCAGAATCCGGTGACCCTGCTTTGTCCTGCATTATCCTGTCAATAACCTCAGAGGCCACGCCCTTGCTCTTCAGTTCCAGTCTTACCCTGTTAGGGCCAATTGATTTCTTATTGATCCGCTCATCAGTGTATTCCCTGGCAAAGAGCTCATCATCCAGATAATTATTATCCTTCAGCTCTTTAAGCACGGAGGCAACAATATCCTTATCGTATTTTTTTGCCAGCAGCTTTCTCTGCAGCTCTTTTTCAGAATGGAGCCTTATTCCCAGAAACCGGTAGGCCGATTCCTTTATAAAAAAGAACTGATTCTGCCTTATGAGACCGGCAATTTCTTCCTCATTTATCTCATCTCCTTTTCTGAAGCCGTTTTTCAGAAAAACCTCATACCGCAGGAATATCTTTTCGCCATTATCCAGGAGAATTCTTACATTGTTTTTTACTTTATTGATATTAGAGATCAGCATACAAAAGTTTCCAATCACTCACAGAGACAAACGGTTTACTCTGCTGTTAAAAAAAAGGCGGCATAAGCCGCCTTCAATTATTTACCTTTTTTTTCTTTTGCCGGGAGAGCTTCCTCAAGAACCGCTGCTGCGGGTTCATGATCATCTTTAACCAGGCCCAGCTTCTTTCTAACGTCAAGCAGGAGTTTTTCATAGAGTTCAGGAATTTCAATCAGTTTCTGTCTGAACTGGTCCCTTCCCTGGAACCTGTCCTCGCCATAGGTAAACCAGGCGCCGCCTTTTTTCACGATGCCGAAGTTTACGGCCAGGTCCAGCGCGTCACCCGTTCTGCTGATTCCCTCATTGTAAAGGATGTCGAATTCCACCTCTTTGAACGGAGGGGCAATCTTACTCTTTACGATTTTAACTTTTGTCCTGCTGCCTATTACGTCATTTCCGTCCTTAATTGCCGATATTCTGCGGATATCGAGCCTGACGGAAGCGTAGAACTTAAGAGCGTTACCGCCGGTAGTAGTTTCGGGATTACCGAACATGATGCCGATCTTGCTGCGCAGCTGGTTAGTAAAGATGACGCAGGTCTTGGATCTCGAAATTGCACCCGTCAGTTTTCTGAGTGCCTGTGACATCAGGCGGGCCTGCATAGCCATATGGGCATCTCCCATTTCGCCTTCTATTTCAGCTCTTGGAACCAAAGCCGCAACAGAATCTATTACTATCACGTCCAGTGCATTGCTTCTGACAAGCGTATCAACTATATCAAGCGCCTGTTCGCCATAATCAGGCTGTGAGATCAGCAGATTATTGACGTCTACATTCAGCTTTTTGGCATAGCCGATATCCAGGGCATGTTCAGCATCAATAAATGCAGCCAGACCGCCGGCCTTCTGTGCTTCTGCTATGATATGCAGACATACGGTAGTTTTACCTGAGGATTCCGGGCCATAGATCTCAACGATCCTGCCTCTGGGAACCCCGCCGATACCAAGCGCATAATCCAGGGAAATGGAACCGGTAGATATTGCTTCAACGGGAGCAATGATTCCCTCGCCCAGTTTCATTATTGAGCCTTTACCGTGTGCCTTCTCGATAGCAGCAATTGATTCATCAAGAGTCTTTAATTTTTCATCTCTTTCATTAGACATTTTTCTCTCCGATTATGTTAAATAGAACCTTTTTATCTCTGAATAAACCGAACCACCCGGGAGAAGCTTGCTTCTCATGAGAGCAATTTCATTTGATTGAAATTTTCGTGCAGGTAATTTATAATCCTTAAATGCAGAGACAAAATCAGAACTTGGGTTACTTTTTATACGTAAAAGCGTAATATGCGGTTTAAAGTTCCGGATTTCCTTCTCAAAACCGAGCAATTCCATGTCATTATTTATTCCCTTTACAAGGTCAAAAAGCTCCTCGCCGACGCGCAGTCCAAGCCATAGAATCCGGGGTAAAAAGAATCCGAATCTTTCGAATTCGCACGAAATTGGGCCTGTTTTAGAAATATTTTTTTCAAGGGCCTTAATGACCGCATCAGTTTTTGTCTCTTCAGTATCCCCCAGGAATTTGAGCGTGAGGTGCAGCTTATCGGTACCTTCCCACCTGCCTGGAAGCGGGCCTTTATAAATGGCATTTCTTATGGAAATCAGCTCTGAAATTACCTCTTCCGGGAGCAGCTGTGCCACAAAAAGCCTATTCGTCATATGGTATCCCCAGCAGATGTCTTCTAAGCATATCGAGGGCCGCCTGTGAGGCCCGGTCCTTGTTCAGGAGCCTGCCGTCGCCGAAAAGAAACTTCTTGGCCGTGCACAATGTATCGTCGCATATGCCGATGTAAACCAGTCCCACCGGTTTATCCTTTGTTGCTCCTCCGGGACCCAGAATTCCTGTAATTGATAGGCCAATATCCGTACCGCTTACAGATTTGATGCCCTCGGCCATCTGTCTGGCGACTTCAAGACTTACGGCTCCGTACTGGGCAATAATGTCCTCATTTACCTTCAGCAGTTCTACTTTAGCCCCGTTGCTATAGGATATGACACCCCGTTCAAAATAGGTGCTGCTTCCGCTGATATTGGTTATCCTGTGGCTAACGAGTCCACCGGTACATGATTCTGCCACTGAAATAGTGAGGCCTCTTTCAGTAAGCAGCCTTGAGATTACCTCCTCGAGGCTTTCATCTTCAATTCCGTATATATATCTGCCCACAAGTGAGCGTATTTTCTGTTCAATTTCGCTGAGCTTATTGAAGGCCTTTTCTTCGTTTTTTTCCTCTACGGTAATGCGCATTTTTACGCCAAACTGACTCGGGAGGAACGCCAGCTTACTGCCCTGCAGAAGCTCGTCAATATTGCCTAGTCTTTCAAATAGTGTGGATTCTGCTATTCCCGTGCTGAGCAGGTTTTTTATTTTTATGCAATAACCATTCCCCCTGTTAAGCTTGAACAGATTAGGGATCACGTCGTTATCCATCATTTCTTTCATTTCATGGGGTACGCCCGGCATGGAAATAAATATCTTTTTTCCCTTCTCAATCCACATTCCGGGAGCAGTGCCGCGGAAGTTTCTTATTACCCTGCAGTTCTTGGGTACAAGGGCCTGAGTCTCATTAATGCCGGCCATCTTTCTGCCGCGCTTTTCAAATATGGCCCTTACGTCTGCCAGCACCTCGGTATCCAGCACAAGCTCAGTATCAAAAAATCTGACGATGCAGCTTTTGGTTATATCGTCGTGCGTAGGCCCTAGTCCGCCGGTAACAATGACAACATCATTATTTTCGAATGCAGACGCAAATTCCTGCATGATTACACTTTCCTCATCACCAACCACGCTGGTCCTGGAAACCTTTATCTGAATCTTTGTTAATTCTTCACCAATGTAAGCAGCGTTGGTATTGAGAGTTTGCCCTATTAGGATTTCGTCACCGATGGTAATAATGTGAGCATGCATAGTATTCCCTGATTATTATCCTGATTATTAAAGCAAAGTTATCACTATATGAACAATAATACAAGAATAAACCGAAGCAATAACGTCATCCAGCATGATCCCCAGCCCGCCGGGAAGCTTTTCAGCATTTCTGGCCGGGAATGGCTTAATAATATCAAAAATTCTCCAAATAACAAAGCCGAAAATCGCAATTTTTAACGTTTTTGGCAGAAAAAGGAGGGTTATCCACATGCCTACTACTTCATCAATAGTACATTCTGAAGGGTCCTTACCGCCGAATTCCACCTCAAATTTGTCACCTATTTTTATGCCCCAGAAGAAAAAAAGCAGAATAAACGGGATCATTATAAGGGGTGATTCAAACCCGGGGATGAAGTAAATGAGCAAGGCTGCCAGGCTGCCGAATGTACCGGGTGCAAAGGGTATAAAGCCGGTATAAAAGCCCGTTCCTAATAATTTTTCTAAAGGATTAATTTTCATTAATAAAGATTTTCTTTACCAGTTTTCTGTTAGTAAATAGATAAGTTGTGCCGGTATAAACCGTAAGCAGTGTAACAACCAGCATGCAAGTATAAATGAGCTGAGGATTTGTAAGTACGCCAAACAGTTTTTCATTGCCATTATACAGCCATTCTACGGTCTGAAGTGTATAGACCAGCAGCAGGTAATAAATAAAAGCCATCTGAATGAAGGTCTTCCATTTGGCCAGATAGCTGGTAGCCATGGAGTCTCCCTTATATTCGGCATAAAGCCGCAGCCCTGTTACCAGAAAATCCCTGGCAACAATCAGAATTACCATCCAAAGCTGAAGGATGCCGAGAAAGCCAAAGGCCAAAAAGGCTGCCGATGTCAGAATCTTATCGGCAAGGGGGTCCATGAACTTCCCCCAGTTTGTGATATAATTAAATTTTCTGGCCAGCCAGCCATCGTACCAGTCGGTAATGGCAGCAATAATAAAGATACCGAGGGATATCTGTTTTAATAATGGATTATCCGAAAGGAACAGGAAAAGGAATACCGGTGTAAGTATTATTCTAAGTACAGTCAGCTGATTTGGTAAAACCATTTATTCTAAATTCCAATTCCATGTTGAGTTATTTATTTGCCTGCTAAATAATGTTTAGCGTTCGGAAAGCCTTTTAAGTCCTTCATAGTCATAGATCCCCAGATTATGGCCATCCTTCCATTGTACATTAATTCCATAGTAGCCTACAATTTTGACATTCATGATTGTCACTTCATCGTCGTTGTACAGCGGGATGTAATCGTTGCCCTGACGGTCCCTTTCGGCGTTGCAAACTGCACACGGGCATACACGGCGCAGGTTAGCCAGGCGGATGGAGCTTTCACTAGTATCTCCCCACCTTATGAAAAGGAACTTCTTATCCTTTATTTTTATCTGAACAGGAGCCATCTTAAATTTTTCTGCCAGTCAGCATGCCAAGCGCTTCCAGGTATTTTTCGCTGGTAATACGTATAACGTCTTCCGGCAAAGGAGGCGGCGGAGGCATCTTATTAAAATTGATTGACAACAGGTAATCGCGCACGAACTGTTTATCAAAACTTTCCTGTGCCCTTCCCTTCTCATATTTATCCAGCGGCCAGAATCTTGAGGAATCGGGAGTAAGCAGTTCATCAACCAGTATTACTTCTCCGTCATATACGCCGAATTCCATTTTTGTGTCGGCAATTATTATCCCTTTTGAAAGCGCAAATTCAGAGGCAGCCTTGTATATATTCAGAGAAGCACTTTTGATCTTGTTGTAGATCTCTTCACCCGCGATCTCCCTGGCCCTGTCATTGGTTATATTCTCGTCATGCTCCCCTATTTCAGCCTTTGTGGATGGAGTAAATATGGGTTCGGGAAGTTTTTCCGATTCAACCAGCCCTTCCGGGAGCTCTATTCCGGAAATTTTGCCGGTTTTACGGTAATCATTCCAGCCTGAGCCTGAAATGTATCCCCTGACTATGCATTCAATTGGAATAACTTCCGCCTTTTTAACCAGCATTGACCTGCCTTCGAGCACGCCGGCGTATTCGGCACATTCTTTGGGAAAATCCTTTAAGTCAGTTGAAACAACGTGATTGGGGATTATTTCCTTGGAAAAATTAAACCAGAACTCTGAAATTTTATTCAGGACCTCTCCTTTATGAGGGATGCCCTGAGCCATAATAACGTCAAAAGCGGAAAGCCTGTCTGTAACAACAAACAGAAAATATTCACCTAAATCGTATATTTCTCTTACTTTACCCTGTTTGACTAATTTCAGGTTGGGGAAATTGCCCTGAAGCAAAACATCTGTCGGCATATGAGTCCTTAATATTTTAAATCTTAATATAAAAAGCCGGGCAGGATAATTCAACTCTTAAACTACATAAAATAAAATTAAATATTCAGCCTGAACAGGCAACAAAAGACCTTAATATAGAATAATCATTGAATCCTGGCCGTGTAATTCTGTTTAAGTGCCCTAACTACATCTCAAGTCATACATTTTGATTGATTTTATCCTGAAAATGGTTACTTTATAATATATTGAACACAAGGGTGAAACAATGAACAAAAATCAGATCGAAGGGCTGCTGGGTTCAGTAATTCTGCTTATCGGTGGCTTTGTCCCTATTGCAGTCCTGCAGCACGGAATAATCACATACTTCCCGGTCTGGGGCAACCTGCGCCTGGAAAACGGCTTATGGAGCTGGCGTGATATTTCATTTTTTGCGGTAACTCTTGGAATACTGGGTGTTGTTTCCTTCGTTTTTGCCCTTAGAAAGAAGTACTCAGGACTCATTTTCTCGGGCATATTATCACTTTTCGTAAGCATTATCATCTTCATTTCCATTTTCTTTATTAAGGCAAACCTTAACGTCTGGGCTGGTGACGATTCACTAAGGATCAGCTGGGGATGGCTGTTTTTATTAGCCGGTCCTCTGCTCATCATTCTGGGCGGTTATGTTAACCGGTACAGGAGGTAATTTACTCCTGCCGGTCAAGCCTGCGTAATTCGTTAAGTATTTCCTCGAGTTTTTTATAGTACTCTTCCCTCTGGCTGTTTTCATTATGGATTGCAGCCGTATTCTGCAGTCCGTACGGGAATTCGCTTTCCCAGATGCTGTTGAATTCCGCCCTGATCATCTGCAGCACCTCCTTGCGTGAATAGAGCCGGTCGTATTCTATCTCGGTAAATCTTTGCCCGTTTACGTCTTCAATTATTCTGAGTTCAGCAACTACCCTTTCTCCCTCTGCCATATTTTCCCCGATAGGTTGACCCGTATTATTATAAAAAAGCGCGAAACCCCTTATAGTTTCCCACTTTTTATTTTTACTTTTTAATTGCCTTCATATAATATTATGTAATTTCCCCAGATTCTAATCAAATTAAAAATTTCCCCATTAAATGATTCAATTTTTAACATTTATTACCGATAATCTAACTGAAGTTAGAAAATTTGGCAAATGACAGGAACTAAATGGAATATAATCAGAGGGAATACGAAGAGCTTTACTGTGCCCTTTTCAATAATTTAATTGATTGCGTTTTCGTGGTTAGTGTTGACGGAGTTTTACTTGATATAAATTGTTCCGGACTCGAAATGCTGGGATATGCAAAAGAGGAAATCTGCGGGTTCCCGGTCTCCGTGTTTACCCACCCTGATGATCACGCGAAAATCATGAACGCTCACCAGGAAATGCTGAATTCCAAATGTTATAATAACAAGCTTTTTGCCAGACTTATTCGTAAAAATGGTTCATTAATATATATTGAATCAACCCGGATGCTTATAAACAGGGACGGCAGGCCATATGCACTTCAGGTAATAGCCAGGGATATAACCGAAAAAAAATATGCCGAGGAAAGGCTAAGGATACTCTCAAGGGCGGTGGAACAAAGCCCGGTTTCAATCATAATAGTGAACAATAAAGGTATTATTGAATACGTAAACCCGAAATTTACAGAGGTCAGCGGTTTTACATTTGAGGAAATTGCAGGCCAGGACCCGCGCATCTTAGCTCCCGGACAAAACCTTCACGATGGGTTTCAAAGACTGAAGGAAATAGTCAGTTCAGGAAGAGAGTGGAAGGGTGAGGTTCAGAACAGAAAGAAAAACGGCGAGGAATACTGGGAATCGGTTTCAATCTCCCCGATCACGGATGATGAGGGTTCAATAACACACTTTGTGGCTATTAAGGAAGAAACCACTGACAAAAAGCAGATTGAGCAGCAGCTTGTCGAAAGTGAAGAAAGGTACAGGACAATTTTTGAAAATTCCCCGGTGGGTGTGGCAATCATTAAAGATCTGCATATTCACCAGGCAAATTCAACTTATGTAAAAATGTACGGATTCAGGGATTGCGTTGAAGTACAGAATATGCCCATAATTGACAGAATTACACCTGAATACAAGACATTTGTAATGGATAAATTTAAGGAGCGGGTAACCGATGAGAAGAATTCAATTGCATATGATTCAATCAGCCTGCGGAAAGACGGTTCCAGGTTCCCCGTCCATGTTGAGCTTACCAGCATGAATTTATCCGGTGAAAAAGCGGTTGTTGCCCTGATCTCGGATATAACGGAATTAAGGGACAGAGAAGAAAAGATCAAATCATCTCTGAATGAAAAGGAGATACTCCTCAAGGAAATCCACCACAGGGTAAAGAACAACCTTCAGATCATCTCCAGCCTGCTCAGCCTTCAGTCGGAATATATTAATGACAAAAAAGCATTTGAGCTGTTCATAGAGAGTATGAACAGGATCAGGTCCATGGCAATCATTCACGAGAAACTTTATCAGACAAACAACTTCTCCAGGATCGACGCCTCGGAATACGTAACAGAACTTGTTAATTATCTGTTCCGCACTTACCAGGACAGCACCCGGCGGATTGCATTAGAGTCCGATATTGATAATATCAACATTGTAATTGATACGGCTATTCCGTGCGGCCTTATCATTAACGAACTTATCTCTAATTCCCTGAAATATGCCTTCCCGGAAAACAGGCAGGGTGTTATTACTGTGGCATTTAAACAAAACGGGACATCAGGCTATGAGCTTTCCATTGGGGATAATGGGATTGGACTGCCGGCAGATTTTGACTTCAGTAAAACAAATTCACTGGGACTCATGCTTGTAACAAGTCTGACCGAACAGCTGAATGGGACTTTTGAACTGGAGAGATCGTGCGGAACAAAGGTGAAAATTAAATTTCCCGCCGGGAAAAGCAGTTAACGGTTCACATTTTTTATGACCGGGAGTAAAGTAAAAAAACTCCTGAGCACATTAGATCCCGGGTCCCCATGGCGGGACATCACCATAAAGACGAATCACATATTAACAGCCATCAGTTCAGTTTTGCTTTCAGATACTCTCTGAGTGAATCGTTGATGGAATACCAGCCGTTCTGACCGATATTACCTCCCTGTTCTTCAACGGACTGCAGCATGAGTCTTTCCAATTCAAACTCGTCATCATGAAAAACACCGATACGATGATCTTTTCCCTCTTCATGATGACAGAGCACAAGGCTCAGATGCTGGTTATTCAGATGAATAAAGAAGTAATATCCTGAATCGTTGTTATTCTCCGGAGTACTTGTTCCCGCATCTTCCAGGGTCCACTCAAATCTGATCTGGCTGGCAAAATTTGCTTCTCTTAATTCATCCAATTCCGTATACGTATGACCATGTTCCACAACTATTACCTTTTAATTGATAAACGTATATACCTCTTTTTACAACCAAAGGCAATTGGATAAAATGTCCACTATAGCCGGTGGTGCAGGCAGTCAGGAGGTCATTTTTTCTGGTCTGTAAACTCAAAATTTTCAGGATTATAACCCCGCTGTTTAAGTATTTCGAGAGCCGTTTTCAGTTTTTCTTCAGGCAGCCGGGGCGTCCGGCTTAGTATCCAGCCGTACTTTCTCTTTGGATCACCTATTACGGCGAATTCATAATTATCATCCAGACCAATGATCCAGTAGTCACCCCAAAAAGGTCTTATCCCAAGTATGCTGAAAAAACTCACTTCCAGTTTAGAATTTGTAGCCGGGTCCACAACCTTTGCCACCCCTTCAGTGGATTTTCTGCTTCCATCCTGTTCCGTACAGCTGTTTATTACGGTTATTTTCCCGTCATCCCTTAGTTTATACTCAGCCGTGGTGCCTTTCACGCAGTCCTTCTGAAACCTGTTAGGGATTTTGGCAATTTCGTACCACAGCCCGGCGTACCTTTTCAGGTCCACCAGCTTCACTGTTTCGGGTTCTTTACTCATATCCTGTCCCGGGACTGTTATCGCAATCGTTATCAATATAAAAATGGAAAATATTATAATTTTCATGTGAATAATTCCGGATGATGCTATAAAATGAATTTAGCAGGAGAAATGAGAAAATCAAGCCTGAGGAATAACGCTTAAGGAACCCCGTTGAGGTTCCTTAAGCGCATTGAAGTATATTATCTTACGAGGACCATCTTTTTGGTTTCCACATAACTTCCGCTCTGAAGTTTGTAGAGGTAGATGCCGCTGGCACAGTTTGCTGCGTTCCAGACGGCCTTATGCATTCCGGGGGCAACGCTTCCGTTTACAAGTACGGCGACTTCCCTGCCCAGAACGTCAAAAACTTTCAGTGTTACCGGTTCATTTCCAACAGTGCTGTATTCAATTACCGTTGAAGGATTGAACGGGTTGGGATAGTTCTGGCCGAGGTGGTACTCTGCCGGAACGGTTTTCACTTCTTCAACCTGAGTGGTGGTGCCCGGATATTTTAACCTCAGGTTATCCAGATATATTGTACCCGAATATGACTGTCCTGCCACCCTCTTGCTGTTGTTCCACTGAAGCGTTATTTCAAGTCTGGTCAGCCTGATCGGGTAGAAGAAAGTACCGCTGCCAAGAGGAGCAAAGCTTTTCAAAGGAGTCAGAATTGAGTTAAATTTATCAATTGAGTTGATATATCCGTATGCATTTACCCTGAAGAGTTCTCCGTTATCATCCGAGAATATATAAGCCAGTTTCTGTGAAGTGCTGTCGGATCTGGTATCGATGAATATGCTGTCGGGGACACCGTATACTGGAATATTGGTATCCAGGTAAAGCATGTTGGCCTGAGTCGGATCGAATGTAAACTTATAGTCTACTTTGAGTGATCCGTTACCCTGGGTCTTAAATTCACTGGAGGCGCTTACCTTTGTTGAAGCAAGGATTATATTTGATCCGGCCACCTGCCATTTGGATGCATTTTCCATGCTGTCGAGCACCGTCACATCTTTTCCGATCTGAACGGCAACGTCTACTGTATCGGCGATGCTGCCCGATAAAGAAGCTATAATTTTTACGTTTCCGTTACTCTTGCCGCTTATAGTTCCGTTAGAGTCGACCGTAGCAATTGCAGTGGAAGTTGATTTCCATACAACGTCAGTTGCAGCAACTGGTCTTTCCAGACCATCCATATCGTATCCCTTTATGCTCAGCTTAAGGGGTTTAATGTTGTCAACTACGTTGTTTTTGGGGTTGACTTCGAGTTTTTCCACCGATTTCACTATTACAAATGCAGTGTCGGCAAAAGTCTTATATTTTACTACTAAATAACCCTTGGCCGCCTTGTTTGCTGCTGTAAACACGCCTTTACTGTCTATAGAACCGAGTTCAGGAGAAACAGTAAACACCATTGCAGTAGAATCCAGTGCAACCGGATTGTAGTATATGTCTGTACCTGTAATATTGAACCTGAATGTTTCACCCTTGTATAATTTCTTCCTGTGAACCGATAAGGCTACTTTATTCATGGCACCAGGCGTTACCGGGGCAGATGAAACTACAGTAAAACCATTACCATCGGCGCGTTCGATACCGCCTCCGGAAGGAATATTAACGACTTCATTTCTGATTACCATGGTCGTAGATCCGCCGCCATCAAGGTTAATTCCATAAGCCACACCCAGTCTCACCATCAGGTCTGCCAGTTCATCCAGCGTTGCGCCGGCACTTGGGATCTGCCTTCCATCAAGCGTAATCAGATAGAGATAGGTGCTGTCGGCGGAAAATCCTGCGGCTGTACGTGGTTCCCTTGTAAGAGTGCTTGACCCGGCTTCATGTTTCAAAGCTTCAGCCAGGTAATTAACCCCCTTGTTTACCATTTTGGGGCGGCCGCCGATGAGTTCCTTTAATTTCGGAATTCCGGGAAGTATACCCTGGTAAACTTTAATAGTATCGCCTACATGCACGTTTTGAGTAAGGAAAGTCGCAGCCGTACCATTACCGGAAAGAACTACCTTGCCGTTTGGTATTGCCATGTTTCCGGCTGAACTTATGTTCTCAACTACACATTTAACCGTATCGTTAATTAACCACCTGACAACCGGCCTGATAAGGACTTCAGTACCCGAGGCATCAGTTTCAGTTGTGGATTTAGTCATAAAATCATTATAAAGGACCAGTGAATTTGCCGCACGGGGCTGATTGATATCGGCTATGCTGACAGAAGCGTTGTTGGCCAATACCTTTCCTGAAAAGCTAACCATTCCCAGCATCGGGGCATTATTTACGTCAAATCCAATTAAGGAATGAGGTGTAGGCAGCCTGAGCAGTTTTCCGTTTTCAACCTGCGTATTTGTCATGGCACCGTTGCCAACATCGAAATAATCACCATTTATTGCACCAACCACGAAATGCCCGGGAGTAGTTCTGCGTTGTGACATATCGGAGATGGTTTCCAGCCCTAAATATTTATCCTTTCCTTTTACCGTTTCAAGCGTGAGGTTAGGGTTCTTCAGGTCAACTCTCATAATATCGATTGACCAGGGTATTGCAGGAGCAACAACTCTTGTATACAATACGCCGGGACCCACATAACGGCTTGAAAGGGTGTCCAGAAAGATTTCTTGTGAATAGGTATAGGAATAAAAAAGTAAAATGAACAGTAAAAGTTTCTTCATTTCCGGATCCTTTTGATTTATTAAATAAAATGGACAGTTCAAAGTTAATATAATTATCGGAAAAAGTTGGATTTTTTTAAACCGCCGGGAACAGATAGTACATACTTTATGATGTTGCTTTTTAATTGTGATAATTTATCTTTTTCCTAATTACAAATCTCATTCTATATCACTTCATTTTTCCGGAGATGCTAGTAGCAGCATGCCGGTTCAGACATGCCGCCTGTTCTTTGAATTCATCTTCAAAAGTTATCAGGGGGTTATATGAAGCATCTTTTGCAGTTGTTTTCCACTCATCACGAAACTAAGTATTCGCCCTTTCTTAAACTGCTGCAGGGGCTGAGCCATCATTGCATTTTTCTTTTAGCCATTACCCTGTTTCCTTTAACAGTTTCAGCACAGGTTAGGGACATTGGAAGAGCTGTGCTGAATATCCCGGAAATAAGAGAACCCAGGGATCTCGCACCCGGATACTGCGAATCCAAGGCAGGGAGCAAAACATTTGAATACATAAAAAGTGTCAATGTAGTTGAAGGAGGACAGGATCTGCTGGATATAACCGTTGAGATCTATATTACCAATCCGGGTAAATGTGTTGCGGGCAAGTCCTGCCCCACCTATGATGCAAATCCTGAAAATGTTAACGTCTGGATAGACTGGGACGGCAACAATAAATGGGAAACCTCTCAGAATGAACTGGTTCTGGATGAACACTTAAAGAGTTACAGCATTGGCTTCAACAATCATATAATGACCGCGAGAAGAACTGGGATCAAGATTCCAATAGGAGCAAAAAGGCCGACGTGGCTGAGAGCGAATCTTGGCTGGGGAACCGATCCGGCGGACCCCTGCAAGGAATCCTGGGCATACGGGGATGTAAAGGATTATCCCGTATTATGGAATCTGAGAGTCGAAAAAATGGACAAGAAAGGAGCAATTGACCTGAAGGAATTTACTATCCCCAAACGCCTCTTAAGAAACATTTTTGATAAGGACGGCAAACTATTGGGCAGACAGGAGAATGTGCCGGTAATTGCCGCAGCGCTCGACGGATCCATAAAACTGGCTACAAAGCTCATCTCCTTCCCCGCCGACCGTGAGAAGGACTCCAGGACAAGATGCGCATATTTTATCACCGGCGAGGGCATTCATAAATCTGATTATGCATATTTTGACGGAAAGGAAGGGGACCTGGAGATCAGGCTGCCTAACAAAATAGGGTTTTATAATTTAAGGCTTGAGTTTGAATTAATGGATAAAACTTCAAGTATTGTCGGAAGGGAATCCTACGAATATCCGTTGTGGGTAAGTTACAAAAAACCACTATTGCCGGATATAAAGAAGATCTGGATCGAAAAGGCAATCCGTTTTACCGAAGGAGTGTCTGTAACCGGGAGTGCTGAAAACACCCTTGCTGAAACGATGATGAACGGAATTTATTCGAAAGGCGGGATGAAATGGGCCTATGGCAATTCCGTAATCTTCTGGTATAAGCTGGTGGAAGATGAGGTCCAGGAAGCAGACTGCAAAGCCACCGCAAACGTATGGTCCAACCTGCTGAAAGTCCTGGGAGTCGGCGGCACCTCAACGGTGCATCATCAGGGGAAAAAGGTAGGAATCGGATTTCTTACAGTTAAGGGATTGACGGCATACGGCGGAAGCGGAAGTGCAAACGGCAATGCAGCTGAAAGCGGCATATTATATCCCTGGGACAGGTGGCTGTTTGCCTCTCATACGTTTGGACTAAAATCGGGAAAGTACTATGACCCGGTCTTTAATAAGTCTTCCAGTGATATGTACTTCCATGTGGGATGGGATATCAGAGCCGAAGTGAACGGCTGGATAGAAACCGGCGATCTCCCCCCAAATGCCGGACCTTCTGTGCGTGCTACCGGTGGTGCATTTCCTATTGAGGATGGGAGATGGCTAAAGTACTATTATGTTTTCGGTCCAAAGGGAATAGCATACAACATTAAGAAATCCTCCTTGGCAAATGGGGCAAAATTTACGGGTACCTTCTCCGAAAGAACAATCAACGCTGATGGCGATGCCTATGCAGATCAGCTCGGCGCCGAAGTGGGGGTTGAAATAACCACTCCCGGCAGGTATTCTGTATGGGGCGCGTTAAGGCAGAATAACACTGTGATAACCAATCAGCCATATGATGGTTCCCCCGCAGGATGGTATGAGGCTATTGGACCAAATACCGGTAAATTTACAGTCAATCCGGTTTTCAGCGGAGAGAGCATATATCAGAAGAAAAC
>JBLMZM010000259.1:0-47217 GCA_050258815.1 Ignavibacteriales bacterium | reverse complement strand
ATTCCCAGTAAACGGTATAAATTTCAGATAATTTAATCTGTCTTTTTGTAAGTCTGTAAATTTCTGATTCAAAGAAGGAAGTAGTGGAAAAACACCAGCAGGTGCCGGTCATGCCCTGGTTCAGGGGCTTGTTGTGCCAGTATTTTGTAAACTGGTCGGTAGAAACCGGCAGGTCAAGGCCGGAAAAATCCATCTTGAATGCTTTTTTCCCGGAATCTTCTTTCTTATCAGTATCATCCTTTTTGTTGAATTCCTTAATATCCTTTTGCATCTGCTCATAGAATGGATTATTGTTTTCCGAATAAACCGCCTTATTTTGAGTTTTATCCTGTGCAAACAGCAGGCTGGAGGTCAGGATGGCGATAAGCATTAGAAAAGTTGCCTTCGTTTTCATCTGTTATCCTGTTAAAAGTAAAAAAATATTTAATGAGTGAAATTAAATGAAGGCCGGACAAAAAGCAATCTGCTGCGGAATTATTACCATCAGGCAGGGGAGGGGGAGGTATTGTATTAAAGTAAGTATATCCCGGTACCTTAAATTCAAACCCGGCACTCAGGAGGGTCCTTTGTCATCTCCATAAGCGCATAAATTAGCAGTGTATACATCAGGTACCAGGATTTCTGACTACTGGTCCTCTCTTTTTACTTTCTTTAAAAACTCTATCAGATCAGACCCGTCGTATGAAGTATATGCGCCATAGATATCCACAAAAAGTCCTTTTGTGCCGGAATTAGCTTCCATCATATACAAGGCTGACATATCGTCAGGGTTGGACTCTCCTTCGAAACGGTAAATCCTTTTTATTGTAAGCTCCTCCGGCTTAAAGATCTCATTGGTTTCCTTGCATGCCATTCCCTGATCTGTCATCTGAAAATCGTGTACATAACCCTTATCTTTTAAATGGTTCATCGTTTCAGATAAAGTGTACATATGTTCTTTCTGTTCGTCTCTATCAATTCCCATCTCTTACTCCTTTAATAAACTGGAATAATATTAGTTCATCCTGTAAATGATCTGTAACGGAATTTCCCCCGCATTCATTTTAAGGTAAGCCGGCGCCTGTCTCGGCATCATTAGTGCGGCGGCTATACTGGAATTCACAGCCTGATGTGTGCCTTTCCCGGGCCGGGAAACTGCATCTTCCCTGCCTGTTTTCTATAATATAGCGTAATTGTAAATAAAAGCAAGCAACGGGATTTGATCCATTTCTGTTCAATGTTCTTGCAGTTTCAGGTCGTGTTACCGGCACTGAAAAAGACCTGCATAACCGGCAGAATAAGTAACATACTCAATTTTTGAACTTTACGAGGCCGAATGGAGTTTATTACTCTGAATGCTAATCTTTTTTATTAAATGACTTGCAAATTCAAGGAAATAGTATTAGTTTAATAAATCAGATTCGCCCCTTTGAGGGCGATTTTTATTTATGAACTATTTACAAAAAAATATCATTAACATTGCAGAGCAGGTGGCTGAAAGGCTCGGGTTTCTGCTCGTAGACGTATCGCTAAAAGGTGACAACCGGAATCGTATAGTTGAGGTTTTCATCGATAGCCTGAAAGGCGTCTCAATTGACGATTGTGCTCTCATGAGCCATGAATTAGCTGCCGTATTAGAAACTACTGACCTAATTACTTCTAAGTACCGTTTGGATGTTTCTTCGCCCGGAGTAGACAGACCCTTAAAGTATCTGGAACAATACCCAAAGCATCTCGACAGGAAATTCGAAGTATCGTATAGTTCTGCGAAGGATGATAGTGGGGAAGAGACAGCAGAAGTACGAATAATTTCGGGAAAGTTGACAAAGATTGAGGGTGAAGTTCTTACCTTCAGAGTAAATAATGAGGAAATTGCCATTAATTTTAATACAATTAAGACAGCTAAAGTTTTAATAAGCTTTTGATTTAGGAGGAAAATACAGTATGAATACTGAAATAGTTGAATCTTTTTCGCAGATGGTAAGGGAAAAGAGCATAGATAAAGATGTGCTGGCCGGAATTATCGAGGAAATATTCGGCATTATGGTGAAAAAGAAATACGGTAATGATGCCAATTTCAGTGTTGTTGTTAATATGGATAAGGGTGATATTGAAATCTTCCTTGAAAGGCAGATTGTTGAAGAAGTAACCAATCCCGGACTTGAGATCAGTATTGAAGAGGTTGAGAGCAGGGGCAATGAGGATGAACTTGAAGTTGGTGAACCTTATCCTGAAAGGCTTGAATTGCTGTCCTTCGGCAGAAGGCTCATCAATCTTGCGCGTCAGAGTCTGAATCAGAAGATACGTGAACTTGAAAAAGATATAGTATTTAATGAATATAACGACATGGTCGGGGAGATCGTTGTCGGGGATATATACCAGGTAAGGAAAAACGATATACTGGTAAATCACAATAAAAATGAACTTCTTTTGCCCCGTCAGGAACAGCTCCCTAGAGAAAAATACAGAAAAGGCGAAACTATAAGGGCTATAGTAAAAGAAGTTAAAAAGACACCCAATGGTCCTATAGTAATTATTTCCAGGGCAGATAATATCTTTCTCAGACGCCTTTTTGAGATTGAAATCCCTGAAATATATGATGGAGTTATCGATATTAAGGGCATTGCCAGGGAACCCGGTGAAAGAGCCAAGGTAGCGGTTGAATCGCAGGATAACAGAATTGACGCAGTTGGAGCATGTGTTGGTATGAAAGGTGTCAGAATCCATGCAATAGTCCGGGAACTGAGCAACGAGAATATCGACGTTATAAATTATTCAGACGATCCGGCTACTTACATTCAAAGAGCACTGGCACCGGCAAAACTGAAGTCAATAGAACTAGATACCAAGAACAGGAAATGTACAGTCGTAGCTGACAGTGATCAGGTATCGATGATCGTAGGCAGAAGCGGTGTGAATATACGTCTTGCAATGAAGCTGACAGGATATGATATTGAGGTATTAAGAGAAGAAAAGTCTTATGAAGAATATGAGGAAGATATTGAACTGATCGACATAAAAGAGGAACTGGGAGCGGATGTATATGAAACGTTAATTAATCACCGTTACGATACTGCCCTGGAAGTGCTGACTGCAGGTCCTGAAAAACTCAAAGAGATAGAAGAATTTAGCGAAGAAAAAATTGCCGAAATTATTAACATAATTAAGGGCCAATTTGAAGAGGAAGAATAGAATTTAATAACAGGTGTCTAAAAATATGACCGAAGAAGTAAAATCAAAAAAACTTAGAATTTATAAATTTGCATCGGAGTACAACCTATCTGCGGATATGCTGGTAGAGTTTCTGCAAAAGAGGGGCTATGAGGTTAAATCCCATATGTCGCCTCTGACTGATGAAATGATGGCTGATATTGCCAATCATTACAAGAAGGACATAGAAAAGGCAGAAAAACACTACCGGAAAATTTCTGAATTCAACAAGAAACGCGCCGAAAAGACCGAAGAGCCCTTAGGGAAAGAGGAAAAGGCGCCCGAAAAGCAGCCGGAACAGATGAATGCTGAACCGGAAATAGCAGCTCCCCAGCATTTGGAGGTTGAAGCTGAAGCAGAAACAACAACAGAAGAAGCAGAAAGCGTTGAAAGTGTCATAGAGCCAGCTGCTGCAGTGCCCGTTGTTGAAACTCCGGCTCTGCCGCAAGTTGAAGTCGCCGAAACTTCTGTTCAGGAAGAGCCTGTTAAAACTGAAGCCGCAGAATTAAAAGAAAGCACACCGGTAAAAGAAGAACCCGTTGCTGAAACACCCGCACCGGAAGCCGTGCCTGTTCCGGCAGCACCCGAAAGGGAAATTGCGGCTCCCAAACCGGCTGAAGAGCCTGGTGTGACCGTTTATAAGACCAAGGCCGAAAGGGAACTGGCAAACAACAAGGGATTGACAATAATTGGTAAAATGGATCTGGATAAGGACAAAAAAACCGATAAACAGAGGCCATTTGACAGGCAGAGGCCAGACCGCAATAAAGAAGAGGACAGACCTGCAAGACCCGGTGACAGAAGAGAAAGACCTGAAGGCCAGGCAAAACCGCCTGCTGTTCCGGGAACCGGACCCAAACCACTCTCTGCTGAAGAAGCTGAAAAGCAGGCAGCCAAGAAAAAGAAGAAAAAACCAAAGCCAAAGAAAAAGGGTAAGGGTGAAACCGGAAGCGAAGAGGTAACACCGGTTGCAAAGAAAAAGAAATTTAAGCGCATAGAAGTTGATAAAAAAGACGTCGATGCAGCTATTAAAAGAACTCTCCTGAGTCTGGATGATTCTGCCGTAGCCGGCAGGGCAAGTGTCAGAAAGAGAAAGAAAAAAGAAAAGCTTGAAGAGCAGGAGAGAAAGCTGGAAGAGCGGCAGCTATCCGAGAAATCAAAAATCAGGGTTACGGAATTTATTGCCGTAAACGAACTTGCAAACCTTATGAAGGTTTCCGTAAGCGAAGTAATTGCAAAATGTATCGGGTTGGGTATCATGGTTTCCATTAACCAGAGGTTGGATGTCGATACCATTACCCTGGTTGCTGACGAATTTGGTTTTGAAGTGGAATTTGAGGAAGAATATACTTCCGAAGAACTTGAAGATACTCCCGATCAGGAAGAGGATCTGAAATCGCGTCCTCCTGTCGTTACAATTATGGGTCACGTTGATCACGGAAAAACCTCGCTTTTGGACCGTATTCGCTCCTCCAATGTTGTTGCAGGCGAGTCGGGCGGAATAACTCAGCACATCGGTGCTTATCAGGTGGACGTCGGCAACGGCAAGTTTATTACATTCCTTGATACTCCGGGTCATGAGGCTTTTACGGCCATGAGAGCCCGCGGTGCAAAGGTTACCGATATTGTGGTTCTGATTGTTGCGGCTGACGATGCCGTGATGCCTCAGACCGTTGAGGCAATCAATCACGCTCAGGCGGCTTCGGTACCAATAGTAATAGCTATAAACAAAATTGATAAGCCGGGTGCAAATCCCGATAAGATCCGCCAGCAGCTTGCCGACAGGAATATCCTTGTTGAGGACTGGGGCGGTAAATATCAGTGCGTCGAAATTTCTGCAAAAGCAAACAAGAATATAGATGACCTGCTTGAGAAAATATTACTCGAGGCCGATGTACTCGAACTTAAGGCCAATCCGGAAAGACAGGCCCGTGGTACGGTTATCGAGTCCCAGCTGGATAAAGGACGCGGTATTACAGGCACAATACTCGTGCAGAAGGGTACTCTTAAGGTAGGAGATCCGTTCGTTGCGGGAGTTCATTACGGTCGTGTCCGTGCGATGTTTGACGAAAGAAACAATAAAATTGAGCAGGCTCCGCCCTCAGCTCCGGTACTTGTACTAGGTTTTGAAGGTGCTCCCCAGGCTGGCGATACCTTTGTGGTTGTAAATTCTGAAAGAGATGCCAGGGAAATAAGCCTTAAGAGGCAGCAGCTCAAGCGTGAGCAGGACCAGAGACAGATACATCACATTACACTTGATGAAATTGCACATCAGATCAGCATGGGCGGAGTCAAGGAACTGCCGCTTATTGTCAAGGGCGACGTGGATGGTTCAGTTGAAGCACTGTCTGATTCACTGATGAAGCTGTCAAATGAAGAGGTGCTGGTTCGCGTAATTCATAAGGGCGTCGGCGGTATATCCGAAGGTGACGTTCTTCTGGCCGCTGCTTCAGGCGCAATTATTATCGGTTTCCACGTAAGACCGAACCTGAATGCCAGAAAACTGGCTGAAAATGAAAAAGTTGATATACGCCTCTACAACGTCATCTATGACGCTATCAATGAGGTTAAATCTGCTTTGGAAGGTCTGCTTTCACCGGTACTTTCTGAGGAAATAGTTGCAACAGTTGAAATCAGGGATACTTTCAAGGTGCCCAAGCTCGGTACGGTTGCAGGTTGCTATGTACAGGAAGGTAAGATAAGCAGGACCAATAAGATCAGGCTGATCCGTCAGGGTATCGTGATTTTTGACGGTGAACTTTCTTCTTTGAGAAGATTTAAGGATGATGTTAAAGAAGTTGACGCCGGTTATGAATGCGGTCTGAACATTAACAATTTCAATGACATCAAAGTAGGCGACATAGTCGAGGCTTATAAAATCGTTGAAACAAAGAAGAAGCTGGTTTAAGCAGATTTTGGAAATAAATATTGAGTGTTCCGGGAAGTGATGCGCTCCAGGGCGATTAGCTTCCCAGGGCTTCACAGCCCGGAATGCTGTTTCTGTTTTGGACATTCAGTATTTTACACCTATAGAAAGTGAGTTTGATAAATGTCGTACCGTAAAGATAAAGTTTCTCGTTTGATCCAGGAAGAAATAAGCTGGATATTTCTTTACAAGCTTAAAGATCCTTCCATTGGGTTTATAACAATTACTAACGTTAAAGTTAGTCCTGACCTTAAAATAGCCAAGATCTATTTTTCAGTCCTTGAGAAGAATAACCGCCAGACGGTTCTTAACAGAATCAATGAGATTAAGGGACTGATAAGGGCTGAGCTGGCTCATAAGATAAAAATGAAATTTATTCCGGAGCTTGACTTCTATATCGATGATACTACCGATCATGTGGAAAGGATAGAAGACCTGCTGAAAAAGATTCACAAGGATGATGACAAGACCAGAGATGATTACCAAGGAAACGACTGATACTTCTGGCATTGATTTTAACAAGGGCGAAGTCATATTAATTGATAAATCACTGTATAAGACTTCTTTCAATGTAATTTACAAGATCAGGAAGGCAGCAGGCATTAAAAAAGCCGGGCATGCCGGCACTTTGGACCCGAGGGCTACAGGGTTGCTGATAATTTGTACCGGAAAAAGGACCAAGGAAATCAGTTCCTTCCAGGATCTTGAAAAGACTTATACTGGAATTATTACGCTGGGAAAGACTACCCCCTCTATGGATTCCGAGACGGACTTTGTCGAAGAGAAGGGTATTGAAGGAATAACTGAAAGTGATATCCGGAGGGTAAGAGACCTGTTTCTGGGCGAAATTATGCAGGTCCCTCCCATGTATTCAGCCGTCAAATTCAAGGGTAAATCCCTTTACAAATATGCCCGCAAGGGAATAGAGCTAAAAAGAGAGCCCCGGAAAATCACAATTTATCAATTCAATATTACTAAGATTGAGCTTCCTGACGTGCATTTCGAGATTACCTGTTCCAAAGGCACCTATATCAGGGTAATTGCCCATGATTTCGGAGAAGAGCTGGGCTGCGGAGGCTATCTGAGCGCCTTAAGGAGAACCAGAATTGGTTCCCACAGGGTTGAAAATGCCTTTACAATGGATGAATTCGAGACTTTTGCTCAAAGTAATTTCTCCTGCACTAAGGAGTAACAACAGGGGCATGGATAACTGCTTCGGTTTATTTTAAGTTAAAAAAAGCTTATATTTATTTACTTTTGTTTTAGAATTCTATTTGATGAATATATTTGACGATATAACCCAGGTTACAAAAGAAAAAAATACTGTTATTACGATCGGGACATTTGATGGGTTCCATGTCGGCCACCAGCAAATTGTTACTCAGGCCGTCAATAGCGCGGCTGCCAGGGGAGGAAGAAGTTACCTCATTACGTTTGAACCGCACCCCCGCAGTGTAGTATCCAGAGACTTTGAGCTAAAACTTCTTACTACTTTGGATGAGAAGCTGGAATTACTGAAATATTCGGGTATTGAGAATGTACTGGTCATAAATTTTACTCCGGAATTCTCAAAACTGACTTACGAAGATTTCTTAGTGAATTATATCGTCGAAAAAACAGGTATTTCAGAGCTGGTTATCGGGCACGATCACCGTCTGGGTAAGAACAGGGACGGGGACGAAAATAAACTTATCGGTCTCGGGCATACGTTTGCTTTTGACGTTACTCCTGTTCAGGCCGTTAAGATTAATGAAGATCCTGTAAGCAGCACAAAGATAAGGCAGGCCATTGCCGAAGGCAATATTGAAAAGGCCAACAGGTACCTGGGCCGGAAGTATTCATTTAGGGGGAAGGTAATTCAAGGTGCGATGAGAGGCAGGACGCTGGGCTTCCCTACTGCAAATGTGGCACCCCAGAATGCACAAAAACTCATTCCGCCCAGAGGAGTTTATATAGTAGAATTTATAGTCAACAACAGTACTCATTTCGGACTTATGAATATCGGAATGCGCCCGACTTTCGGCGATACGGTAGAGTTGGTCATTGAAGTTTATATTTTTAGTTTTAATAAAAACATATATAATGAGGAAGTTACCGTCAGGGTGCTTCAGAAACTGAGAGACGAAAAGAAATTTTCTTCCAGGGAAGAACTTGTTGAACAGATTGAGACAGATAAGCGAATAGCTTTAGATTTCATAGATAACTTAAATAATTAATCCCGGTTGGTTCTGGGGTTATATCGTAAAACTAAATGGAGTAAAACAGTAATGTCAATTACAAATGCAGAAAAACTTGAACTTATCAAGAAATATGGTAAAAATGAAAAAGACAGCGGTACAGCCGAGGTTCAGATTGCAATTTTAACAAGGAGGATCAATGATCTGACCGGTCACTTCAGCGAGCACAAAAAGGATCACCATTCACGCCGTGGCCTCATGATGCTGGTTGGTAAAAGACGCAGATTGCTGGATTATCTTGCAGCTAAAGACATTAACAGGTATAGAACAATAATTAAAGAATTAAATATTAGAAAGTAAGGTTTTTAAATAATGGTATACAAAAAAGAAGTTGAAATAGGCGGAAAAATTTTATCGTTGGAAACCGGCAGATTTGCTAAACAGGCAAATGGTGCCGTTATGGCCCGTTATGGCGATACTATGGTGCTTGTAAGTGCCGTAGCAGCCGAAGAAGCTAAAGCGGATCAGGATTTTTTCCCTCTTTCTGTTGAGTATAGAGAAAAATCTTCTGCTGCCGGTAAAATACCCGGTGGTTTTTTTAAGAGAGAAGGAAAACCTTCAGAAAAGGAAATACTGAGCGCACGTTTGATTGACAGGCCTATCCGCCCTTTATTCGCAAAAGCATTCAAGAATGAAACACAGGTAGTTGCTTTTGTTTATTCGTTTGACGGTGAAAATGATCCTGACGTCCTGGCTGCTATTGCAGCTTCAGCTGCCCTTACAGTATCTGATATACCTTTTCTAGAACCAATTGGCGAAGTAAGAGTAAGCAGAATCAATGGTGAAATGATCATTAACCCAACACACCAGCAGATTGCACAAAGCGATCTGGAAATTATTGTGGCGGGAACTGCAGATTCAATTATGATGGTCGAGGGTGAATCTAATGAGCTTAGCGAAGCTGAACTGCTTGAGGCTCTGAAGTTCGCGCACGAATACATCAAAAAAATTATTCAGGCTCAGATCGAACTCCGTGAAGAAGCAGGCAAGCCAAAAAGAGTTGTTGTGGAAAAGGTTATTGATGAAAACCTCCTTAACGACGTTAAACAGCTGGCCTACGATAAATATGCCGTGCTGGTTTCGACAGTGCTTAAAAAAGAAGAACGTTCTGACAAGAACAAGGAGCTGAACGCTCAGGTTCTCGAGGCTTTGAAAGAAAAGTATCCCGAGCAGGAATCAGTTATTAAAGAGATATTGCATGATATCGAAAAAGAGCTCATGCGTAAAAGGATACTGGAAGAGGGTCTGCGTCTTGACGGCAGAAATACCAGACAAATCAGACCTATCAGCGTTGAACTGGGAGTATTGCCCAGGACGCACGGTTCATCACTCTTTACGCGCGGTGAAACACAGAGCCTGACAACACTGACACTCGGAACAAAGAACGATGAGCAGATCATTGATGGCCTGCAGGAAGAATATACAAAGAAATTCCTGCTCCATTATAATTTCCCGCCGTTTTCAGTAGGCGAAGTTGGCAGAATGTCCGGCGTCGGCAGAAGAGAAGTGGGTCACGGTCACCTGGCAGAAAGAGCCCTGAAGAAAGTCGTACCTTCTGAGGCATCCTTCCCCTATACAATACGCCTTAATTCGGATATATTGGAATCCAACGGCTCATCTTCAATGGCAACTGTATGTGCCGGATCCCTGGCTCTGATGGATGGCGGCGTGCCAATCTCAAAACCAATTGCAGGTATTGCAATGGGACTTGTCAAAGAAGCCGACAAATTTGTTGTGCTTTCAGACATTCTGGGAAATGAGGATCATTTAGGCGACATGGACTTTAAGGTAGCCGGATCTTCAGAGGGAATTACTGCAATCCAGATGGATATCAAGATTCAGGGAATTTCCTTTGATATCATGGAAACCGCTCTTAAGCAGGCAAAAGAAGGCAGAATTCACATTCTTTCTATCATGAATGAAGCTATTAATACCCCCAAAGAAACAATATCACCCTATGCTCCCAGCCTGATCACAATTAAGATCCAGACTGATCAGATCGGACTGCTCATTGGTCCTGGAGGTAAAACTGTCCAGGGTCTGCAGAAACAGTATGGTGTTGATATAAATATCGAGGAAGACGGAACCGTCAACATAGCTTCTGCCAACAGTGAATCGGCCAAGAAATGTAAAGAACACATTAAACTTTTAACTGCAACACCGGAAGTCGGTGAAATATATGACGGCAAGGTGATCAAAATCATGGATTTTGGAGCTTTTGTCGAAATACTTCCTGGTAAGGAAGGTCTGCTGCATATCTCTCAGATTGAGAACAGGAAAATAGATAAGGTAACAGACGTTCTGAAAGAGGGTGATGCTGTAAAAGTAAAATTAATTAAGATTGAAAACGGTAAATTTAGCCTGAGCCGCAAGGCACTGCTAAGCGATAAACCGGTAGAAAATCATTAAAATCTCTATAGAGAGACACTCCGGTTTTGGATGTCTCTCTATTTTTTTATGAACGGGTTTGCCAGGCTCAGAAATGTTGAAGTAATGAAAATTGGAAATTTAGACTTAGGACAAAAAGCTATACTAGCACCTATGGCAGAGGTATCAGATGCACCCTTCAGACAAATCTGCCGTGAGTATGGTGCCGGGCTTACATTTACCCAAATGATAAGCGCTAAAGGCGTGATCGAAAATGCCTTTTCCACTCTTAAAGTCCTTGCCTTTAATAAGAACGAAAAACCCATTGGCATACAGCTGCTTGGTAACAATCCCGAATACATAGGAAAAGCCATACAGGAAATTAAATCCCTCAAACCGGATGTCATTGACCTGAACTGCGGATGTTCGGTCCCTAACGTATGCCGGTTTGGTATGGGCTCCAGCATTCTGGATGATCCCGGCCTGCTGGCTAAACTGGTTAGAACAATGGTAGATGCTGCCGGAGATATCCCGGTTTCTGTAAAGATCCGGCTTGGGCGCGACAAGCAGCACATTTCAGTCCTGCGTAATGCTAAAATAATTGAGGACAACGGAGCCTCAATGGTTACCGTACACGGCAGGTACAGGGCAGATTCCTACAAGAACGAGCCCGACTGGAGCTGGATCAAAAAGGTCAAGGAGTCGGTTTCAATTCCGGTAGTTGGAAATGGTTCGCTCTTCCATGCCGAGGATTGCATCAGGATGATCCGTGAAACCGGTTGTGATTCTGTATTTTTAGCCAGAGGAGCACTAGGCAACCCCTTTATTTTTAACAGATTAAATTCTATTTTGAGTACCGGCAATGATCCGGGAAGACCCACGGCAGATGAAGTTGCTGCTGCTGCCCTGCACCATTTTGAGTTACAGATTAAGGACTCGGGTCAGTTACAGGGCATCAAAAAGGCCAGAAAATATCTGGTTTGGTATTTTAGGTTTTTTAACGGGATATCTGCTTTTATTGATAAGATCTATTCTCTCAATGAGGTAAATCTGGTAGAAGAGTATATCAAAGAACACGTTAATAAGATAAAAAATGGTTTTTATCCTGAAGAGGATTTCGAAGAGATAAATAAAAGTTTTAATGAACGGGTTCTCTTCTGGATGAATGACAGTAAATGGCAGCTGGTAGATAATCAATAGCTCATTAAAGAAATGAAAAACTTACATGAATAAAGAAATAATAATTAATTCATCCTCGTCACAGAACCGTGTGGCCATTACCGAGGATGGTAATTTAGTCGATTTCTTCGTAGACCATCCCGAGAAAAGGAGAATGGTAGGAGATATCTATTTGGGCAAGGTAGCACGGATATTGCCCGGCATAAAGGCTGCATTCATAGATATAGGAATGAAACACGACGCCTTTTTGCATTTTTCTGACATAGGTGACCGCCTGCAGGGGCTGCAAAGCATCCTTGATGATGATCTGGATGACGTGGATGACGAGCTCTCCCCGGACCAGACCTCTGCTTCGGCCAGAACCAGTCAGTCACAACAGGTGGAAGAGCAGATAAGAAGAGAACAGTTTGTTCCAAAACTGCACAAGGGGCAGGATCTTTTAATTCAGATAACCAAGGAGCCGGTGGGTAACAAAGGCGTCCGGGTTACCTCCTCAATTTCCCTCCCGGGCAGGTTTTGCGTTTTGCTTCCATTCGACAATAAGATTGGTATATCTAAAAAGATAGCTGAATTCAAGGAGCGCAGGCGCCTGAAGAGTATAGCTAAAGGTATATTGCCTGATAATTGCGGACTCATAATCCGCACTGCAGCCAAGGACCAGTCCGAGGAGTCGCTTTCAGATGACCTGAAGTACCTGGTTAAAACCTGGGAAGAGATACAGACAGCCGTTAAGACTGAGAAACCGCCCTCGCTTTTATACCAGGATCTGAGCACAACCTCAAGCGTAATAAGGGATCTTTTTACGCCTGATGTATCCAAGGTATTCATCGATTCCAGGAAACTGTACAAACAGATTAAAAATTATGTCCATCTGGTTCAGCCTGCATTAGCAGATAAAATTGAACTTTTCAAGGAAAACCAGTCAATCTTTGAGGCATTTAAGATTGAAGAACAGATAAAAACGCTGATGGGACGAAAGGTTGCCCTGCCAAGCGGCGGCTATATAATTATTGAACATACTGAAGCTATGGTTGTAGTGGATGTCAACAGCGGAAGATATGCGGCCAAAAAAGAGCAGGAACTGAATTCACTGAAGACCGATCTGGAAGCAGCGCGTGAAGTTGCCAGACAGCTGCGCCTCAGGGATATCGGGGGACTGATTGTTTGTGATTTTATTGATCTGGAGGACGAAAAGAACCGCAAAAAGATCTACGATGAGCTTAAGAAAGAATTCCGTAAAGACAGGGCTAAAGTTTCTGTACTGCCGATGACAGATTTCGGCCTGATTCAGATTACACGCCAGCGTATCAGGGAAAACATACTGCATACAATGAACGAAGTATGTCCTTTCTGCCTGGGCACCGGCCTGTTGACCAAAAAATCAAATCTCCTGCACGAGATTGAGGTATGGCTGAAGAGATTCAGGAGCCAGTCGACGGAAAGATTCCTTATACTTAATGTACACCCTTCACTGGGGATAAAATTAAGAGATGGGAAAATTAAAACGATAACCAAACTGCAATTCAAGTATTTTGTTAAGATTAAGCTGGTAGAGGAGGAAAATTTCAACCCCGCTACATTCCAGTTTGTCTCGGCAAAAACCGGCAAGGATATTACGGCAGAATTTATCAGCTAAGCCTGAAGAATCAGGAGCCTCAAGGCCGGATATCTGAAAAAAGCAGGGATGGTTTGTCCAACATAAAAATTTAGTAAACGTGAAAAGTTAGCGGAGCCTTATGAAATGCTCTCAATTTTTCACGTTTTTTATTTTTACCCTGTTTCTGCACCAGAAAGTTGCTCGCTTAGAACGCCTTTATTTACTTATTTCAAAATAATTTCGTAATTTTGTCCCTTAGTAATCCATTTATAATAAATCAGTTGCCGCCTCACCAGGGCGATTGAACGCAGAATGTAAATACGAGGAGTTGCGAAATGAAATTTTTCATAGATACCGCCAGTATATCAGAAATCAAAGAGGCTGCCGCATTAGGCATACTGGATGGTGTAACTACAAACCCGTCCCTGGTCGCCAGGGAAGGAAAAGACTTCAGAAAACTATTAGACGAAATTCTTGAAATTGTTGATGGTCCTGTCAGTGCCGAGGTTATTTCAACAGATTATGAGGGAATTGTTAAAGAAGGCAGGGAGCTTTCCGGCATACACCGTAATATTGTCGTTAAAGTGCCACTGATCAAGGAGGGCTTAAAGGCGGTCAAGACTTTAAGTGAAGAAGGCATAAATACTAACGTTACACTCTGTTTTTCAGCTTCCCAGGCTCTTCTGGCAGCCAAAGCAGGCGCAACTTACATCAGTCCTTTTGTAGGCAGACTTGATGATATCAGCCACAACGGAATGGACCTTATAGCCCAGATAGTGCAGATCTATAGAAACTACGGATTTAATACAGAAGTCCTGGTAGCCAGTATTCGCCATCCCCTTCACCTTGTGGAAGCGGCAATGATGGGAGCTGATGTGGCTACTATGCCCTTTAATGTAATAGATAAGCTTTTTAACCATCCTCTGACCGACAGCGGTTTAGAGAATTTCTTAAAAGATTGGAAAAAGTTAAATCAATAACTGAAGGAAATATGAAAAAGACTAACTTATTCAATGTCCACGAAAAACTGGGCGCCAAGTTGATTGACTTTGCAGGTTATATGATGCCGGTTCAATACACCTCCATCATTGCCGAACACAAGGCAGTACGAAACTCAGTGGGTGTTTTCGACGTATCACACATGGGCGAAGTATTCATCAGGGGCGAAAGAGCCCTGGATTTTGTACAGTATATCACCGTAAATGATGCCTCAAAACTGATTAACGGCAGGGTTCAGTATTCTGCAATGTGTTACCCTGATGGCGGAATTGTTGACGATTTGCTTGTCTATAAGCTCTCGGATAAGGAGTTCATGCTTGTAGTTAATGCCTCGAACAAGGACAAGGATTTCAACTGGATGAAAGAAAACAACAAGTTTGACGTAGAAATAGCAGATGAAAGTGATGAGTTTACACTCCTTGCAGTACAGGGGCCAAAATCTAACGAAGTTATTCAGAAGATTTGCAACAAAAAACTGGACCTTGAATATTATCATTTCTTCCAGGCTGAATGTGCCGGTGTTAACATGATAGTGTCACGCACGGGTTATACAGGTGAGTTAGGGTATGAATTGTATTTTAAGGGTGATGAAGGCGTGGCAGTTGAAGTCTGGAATAAATTATTCGAAGCCGGCAAAGAGTTTGGTATTCAGCCGGTTGGCCTGGGTGCCAGGGATTCACTGAGACTTGAAATGGGATTCTGCCTCTATGGGCATGACATAGATCAGACGACAAATCCTCTGGAGGCCGGTCTGGGATGGATAACCAAGCTGAATAAGGGCGATTTTATTGCCAAAGATGTTCTGCTCAGGGTGAAATCCGAAGGACTGAAGCGTAAACTGGTTCCATTGGTTTCGGATGAAAAGGCTTTCCCAAGACAGGGATATGAACTGACAGTTGAAGGTAAAAAGGTTGGAAATGTTACCAGCGGAACCGTAAGTCCCGTTCTTGAAAAGGCAATTGCCATGGGGTACGTGGATTCACAATATGTGCAGGAAGGTGCACAGATAAACTTCCTTATCAGGGGAAAAGAAATCCCTGCAAAGGTCGTGAAATTACCGTTTGTGCAGAAATAAGCATTAAAAGTAGGGGAATTTCATTTCCCGGATGATGAATTATTATTTAAATTTAAGGCAGGGCAGACTTTTTAAGTGCTGCTCCTGCTGCTTAGAGTTGAACTATTATTGACGCTAAGATCTGGTAGTTAAGCATTGAAAAAAGATTATTGAAAAACTAAGATTATGAAACTAAACGTACATTTTTCTCCCTCACAGACCGACGAATTGTATTTTTCCGGAAAAACTTCCGTTGTTATTGATGTTTTGAGAGCTACGACAACGATTATTACTGCTTTAAGTAATGGTGCCAAAGAGGTAATTCCGGTCAACTCGGTGGAATTTGCCATGAAAGTCTCCGGTAACGCCTTCGGCGGGCAGACTTTACTCGGGGGTGAGAGGAATACAAAAAAAATCGAAGGCTTTCAGCTGGGAAATTCCCCGTTCGAATATTCACGGGAGATTGTTGCAGGGAAATCCATAATACTGTTTACGACTAACGGCTCAAAAGCCATCGTAAAGGCAAAGTTCTCAGAAAATCTCTATATATGCTCTTTTCTCAACTTACACAGTATTGCTGAGCAGCTCGTAAGTCTTAATAAAGACGTGGAAATCCTGTGTGCCGGAAGATCGGGAAGCTTTTGCATTGAGGATTCAATTTGTGCCGGCAAGCTAATCGGTGAGATACTGAAACTGAAAGAGGATGCGGATCTTACGGATTCGGCCAAGGCCAGTGTTGTGCTGAGCAAGTCATACGGAAAAAGCATTCCAAAGATTTTGTCCGAGTGCGAGCATGGTAAACTGCTCATCGAGAATGGATTTGAGCAGGATATCAATTATTGCGCAAAAATAGGAGCTATGGAGATTATTCCTTTCTATTCCGGAGGCACTATAAAAACTCTCAATTTGCCCCATAAAAATGAAGTTCAAGGACAGTAGAGAAATTTAGGTAATGGCAGTAAAAAAAAAGGTCAATAATACTCCTGAATCGAAGGGAGACAAGTATTTTGTTTTTTCGATTGAAAAAAAGCAAAAGGTCCTGGGGATCTTTTTAGTAGTTTTTTCTCTGCTTGTGCTTTTAAGCATCCTTTCTTATTCCAGGAGTGATGAGGCGTTTCTGACTAACCGCCTCTCAGATGTTGTTGGGGAAAGATCAGAAAGTACGCACAATCTTGTTGGATTGGTTGGAGCTTATGTGGCTTACTTTCTGGTCAATTCAATATTCGGCATTAATTCCATCATATTCCCGGTGATTCTTTTCATCTGGGGCTACAGTATTGTAGTAAACAAGAATTACAGGCTGGCCTTAAACCTTTCAAATTTTCTGCTTGCTTCCGGCGCCCTTGTGGCCGCATTCTTCGGGGTTCTGCGATATAAACTTAATATTTTCCACGACGTTAACGAGCTTTCGGGCAATGCAGGGGGATTTCTTGGTATTTCTCTAGGCAAGCTGCTTGGAGGACTGGGCAGTCTGATATTTATTGCCACTCTCATTCTGGTAACCCTGATGATTGCTTTTGACATCAAACTGGAGAGAATCTTTGAATTTTTAAAGAGCCTGTTTGAGCAGTCGGAAGCACTGCTGGACAAAGCCAAAGATAACCTTCAGAAAGAACCAAAGCAGGATAAAAGTACTGATAATCTGTCCAAGATCAGAAACCTGAAGGAAGAGAAAGTTAAGAAAACAAAAGCCAAATCTGAAATTGACGAATTGTTTGCTGAACCCGCCGAAATCGAAGAAACAAAAATTAAGATTATCCGGACAAATGAATCTGTACCCGAGGAAGATAACTTCACCGGAAAGACGTCTGCAGAAAAAACAGCTGCTGAACATAAGAAAGATGACCTGAAAAAGGAAGAAAAGAAGAAGAATGATCCGGATGAGGTAGTGATTGACAAGGAAGAGGAAGCCAAGCTGCCTAACCAGTGGGAAGAAATCATAAGTTTCAACAGGCCTCCGCTTTCACTTTTGGATGCCGCACCTGAGGAAAGTTATAAGGTTGCCGAAGAGGAATTAAAGAGGAATGCGGAACTGCTGAAGGAAAAACTTGCTCTGTTTGATATCAAAATAGAAGACATCACGGTTACCCCTGGTCCCGTTGTTACTCTCTATGAGATTGTTCCATCTCCAGGAGTAAAGATCAGCAGAATAGTAAGCCTTGAACACGACATAGCCCTGGCACTGGCTGCCAGAGGCATAAGAATTATTGCTCCAATACCTGGTAAAAGTGCAATAGGTGTTGAAATACCTAACGCCGAGGCCGCACTGGTCAATGCCCGTTCGGTGCTGGGTAAAATAAATGAACCCAAGGCCGAATTACCTCTGGCCCTCGGTAAGACGATTGCCGGAGATATTTACATTACCGATCTTGCCAAAATGCCGCACATGCTTATAGCCGGTTCAACCGGTTCGGGTAAGAGCGTCGGCATTAACATGATTATTACTAGTCTTTTATATTCCAAGGATCCCTCTGATGTAAAGTTTGTAATTGTGGATCCTAAGAAAATTGAATTATCCTTCTATCAGAAGCTGAATAAACATTACCTGGCAGTTTCTCCTGATCTGGAGGAAGAGATTATTACAAATCCGCAAAATGCCGTGCTCGTATTGAAATCAGTTGAATATGAAATGGAAAAGAGGTATAATAAGCTTGCTAAGGCGGGTGTCAGGAATATAGTTGATTACAATGCCAAAGTATCAGATCCGAAGCGCAAGCCAAAGGATACTGAGGATATGCAGCACCACAAGATGCCTTATATAGTAGTTATAATAGATGAATTAGCCGATCTTATGATTACAGCGAGCAAAGAGGTGGAAGAACCCATTGCGCGTCTGGCCCAGCTGGCAAGAGCTGTTGGTATTCATCTTGTGCTTGCAACGCAGAGGCCTTCTGTAAACGTTATAACAGGTGTTATTAAGGCTAACTTCAGCGCCCGTACGGCATATCAGGTGGCTACAAAAATAGATTCGCGCACAATTCTGGACATGAACGGAGCTGAACAGCTGCTTGGCAGGGGAGACATGCTGTTTTTACCAAGCGGTACTCCTAAGCCCATAAGAATACAGAACGCCTTTATTTCCACCGAAGAAGTCGAAAAGGTCACCAATTTCATATATTCCCAGGAAGGGTATTCAAAGAGATACTTCCTGCCTTCCCTGTACGATAAGAAGAAGGAATCGCAGGGTGAATTTCTGGCTGACAAGGATCCTATGTTTGAGGAAGCCGCCAGAGTTATAGTCCGCCATCAGCAGGGTTCGGTATCCCTGCTGCAAAGAAGGCTGAAGCTTGGATATTCGCGCGCGGCCAGGATCGTTGATCAGCTTGAAGAAGCAGGAATAGTAGGCGGTGCTGACGGTAGTAAGGTCAGGGCCGTTCTGATAGAAGACGATGAACAGTTAGAAACAATCCTAAGAGCATTATAAAGGAATCAGATGAAATTATTATCAGTAACTGCCGGCCTGATTATCATTGCCCTTACAGTTGCAGTAAATGCGCAAAACAGCACTGCCTTAAAGGACCTTCAGAATAAATTTTATTCGATAAACACACTTAGCGCTGATTTTGTACAGACAAGCAGGCTGTCGTTAAAGGATAAGTCATTATCCCTGAAAGGCAAATTCTACTATCAGAAAGAAAACAGGTACCGCATTGAATTCAGAAATTCAGAAATCATATCCGATGGTAGTACGGTTTGGAATTTCAATAAGAATACTAAAAAGGTGATTATTAACGATCTTAACAGCCACGATGCCTCGGCTTTTTCACTAAGAACAATTCTGATAGATTATCCCGCAAAGAGTACTGTTGAAACCCTGCCGAAAGAGGTCATCAGCGGAAATAAGTACAACGTGATCCGCCTGAATTCCAAGGGGGGACAGGGCTTCAAGTCTATAAAAGTCTGGTCAGACGATAACAGCATAATAAGGCAGGTTGAAATAACCGATAATGCCGGAACCCAGCACATATTTGAACTTTTAAACATTAAAATTAACCCGGAGCTGTCCGGCAGTAAATTCAGTTTTGAACCGCCAAAAGGAAGTGAAGTTATTGACCTCAGATAAACAACATTCGAACAAATTCAAACAATTTGCCGGAATTGCGTTTTCCTTCTTACTTACTGCCATATTTCTCTATATAGCATTTTATGGAATCCGCTTCAGAGATGTTATCTCGCTGGTCGGAAAGGCCTCGTGGCTGTGGGTGCTTGTGCTGGTAGTAAGCCTTGCAGTGTCCCACTTTTTAAGGGCTGTGCGCTGGAAGGTAATACTGAATTCCGTAAAATCCGATACTTCGGTCATTAATCTGTACGGTTCACTGATGATTGGGTATGGTGTGAACTGTGTCATTCCGCGTCTGGGTGAAGTTTCCAGAGCCGTACTGCTGGGAAAATGGGAGGATTTATCGGGTACCTCAATGCTTGGCACTGTGATAGTGGAAAGAGTTATCGATGTCATGGCTTTCATTGCCGCGCTTCTGATAAGCGTATTTATATATGATGGAAACCTGTATGCCAGTTTCCCATGGCTGAAATCCACACTGTACATTGCATCTATTTTTATGGGTGGAGTAATACTGTTTTTGTTTCTTATTATCAGGTTTAAGCAGAAATTTTACAGGTTTATTCTTATCCTTGTAGGCCGGATATCCGAAAAGTTTGCCCTTAAACTTGCGCAAATATTTAACCTGCTTATCGATGGATTCTCCAGCTTAAAGGGAGCAAGGAATATTATATTTACTTTTATATTGACGGTTATGATTATCTTATTATATGCGCTGAACTCCTATCTGGGTTTTCTTACGCTGGGGATGCAGAATATTCAGTCCGTCGGTTTTACAATGGCATGGGTACTGATGAGCATCAGTTCCCTGGGTGTGATTATACCGACTCCCGGAGGCACCGGTTCTTATCATGTCATAACCCAGACGGCTCTGGTCGTATTGTTTGGCTTTAACAGTGAACTAAGCCTGGCATATGCCGTACTGACTCATGCGGTATCAACTATTTTATTTATAGTGGCGGCGCTTTTCTTTTTCTTCTATTTAAACCATAAATATGCAAGGCGCACAGGTAATAAAGAGGGGTTAATTAACTTTCTCGAAACTAATCTGAACAGACTATGAAAAAAACATTTTTACTCCTGTTTTTAGTATCTGCATTAAGGCTTAATGCACAGGTCCTGGATCTGAGTGCCGGAATGGGAATAAGTCTGTCTTCAACACCCGCACTAAATGACTATATCAATGCCAGTTTTGCTACCTCAGAGGACCAGCGTCCATCATTTACAACAAATGTTGAATTTTATGCCGAAGCAGGCCACCAGTACAAGGAGCATTTACAGTTCGGGCTGGAATATGCTGTTATCATTGGCTCCTACAATACAATTAACAACAAAGTAGGCAAATATGACATGGCATATACCATCCATTTGCCCTCAGTTCTGGCCTATTATGTGATAAACGGCAACGGATATAAATTCAAATTTGGCGGCGGCGGCGGTTACCGTTACGTCTCACTTGACGAAACTCTGGCAAACTATTCCAGTGCAGTAAACTATACCACCTCAGGGGTCGGTTTTCTTGTAAAGGCAGATGGCAATACGACACTTGGTGGTAACCTTTATGCCAATATCCAGGCATTGATGAGGCTGGATTTTACGGGTGAGCCCAAAAGCAGTACGTCGGTTTTATCTTATAATAACATTGGAAAAGAAAAAGTAAATTTTAATTCCTTTTCAGTCGGGGTCAGACTTGGCCTTTCATATTTCTTTTAGGAGGGAAAGTGAACGTTTTTGAAGCAATTTTCTTTGGAATAATTCAAGGGTTATCTGAATTTCTGCCTATCAGCAGTACGGCACACCTCACAATTACGGGTAAGCTGTTTGTCAATTCTATGATTGAACAGTATCCGGAAAGATGGACGGCATTTATGGCTGTTATACAGCTGGGAACCCTGCTGGCCGTACTGGTATATTTCAGGAATGATTTGGTTCATATCGTTACAGAGTTCCTCAGGGATAACCTGTCAAAGAGAAAAGGTTTTTCAGAACAGAGCCTGAATTCAAGGCTCGGCTGGTTCATCATTATCGGCACAATTCCGGTTGTTGTCATAGGCTTGGGATTCAAACATTATATTGAGGGCGCCTTTACAAAGAATCTCATAGTAATTTCCATGAGTCTTATTATACTCGGTATACTCCTGGCGATTGCAGAAAAAGTAAGTACTTTCAGAAAAGATATCAAATCCCTCAGCTGGCTGGATGCTCTCATAGTGGGCTGTGCTCAGTCACTGGCACTTATTCCCGGATCCTCCCGCTCCGGTACCACTATTACAGCAGGCCTGTTTCTTGGTTTTACAAGAGAGACTGCTGCCAGATTTTCATTTCTTCTTAGCATCCCGGCTGTACTAGCGAGCGGATTGCTTGAATTAAAAGAAGCATTGCCCTATCTGGATAAATCAATGGCGCTGAATCTGGCACTCGCCACTCTGGCCTCCTTTATCTCAGGCTATCTGGCCATCGATTTTCTGTTAAAATTTTTGAGAAAAAATACTACATTTGTTTTTGTGTTTTATAGAATAGCACTGGGAATTATAATCCTGGGTTTAATTGCCTTTAACATTATTCAACCTTGAGGAGAATGCAATGTATAAGTTCTTTCTGTTCATCTTTGCGGTAGTCTTATTATTAGGATGCCATAACTCCAAAACATCCGGCGGCAACCCTGATTCTACGGGTGTGGCCTCAAAGCAGGATTCATCACACAGGACACTCAGTATTGATATGGCGGCCATTGATAAAATGATGAGTAAGAGCGCAGACAGCATAACAGTTGCAAACATTAAAACAAAATACGGCAATATTGAGATGGAATTGTTTACAAAAGATGCTCCCAAGACTACGGCAAATTTTATAGGTCTGAGTCTCGCGGGCTACTTTAATAACGTAATTTTCCATCGTATTGCAAAAGGATATGTACTCCAGGGTGGTGATCCTACGGGAACCGGCGGGGGCGGTACGAGTATTTACGGCGATACTTTTGAGGATGAGTTAAATCCCAACACACCCAGTTACAAGGAAGGTTATGTCCGCGGTGTTGTTGCAATGGCCAACAGGGGACCCAATACAAATGCCTCGCAATTTTTTATCATGCTGGGGGATGCTCCCGAACTGCCCAAGGCATATACAATCTTTGGCCGTGTTATCAGAGGAATGAATGTCGTCGACAAGATAGCCGCACAGAAGATTGTTCCTAAGATGGGACCAAATGACGGTAAACCTGTCGATCCTGTTGCAATAGAAAGCGTTACAATTGAGAAAAGAAAACAAAAACTAAACAGCATTTTTGAAACCAGATAATCAGTGCCGCACTTTTAATTTTTTAATATGCAAGCTTAATAACCCGGCAGCGGATCAGGCCTTTTATCAAACCGTGCCGGGTTAATTTAGTTCTGCACATATAAGCTTCAGAATATTATTTAACAGTACAGAAATGGCAAAAAACAAAATCCCGGTACCTTCAATTTTTACACTTGGGAAGTATCTGAAAAAAGATACACTTCTTCCTGTATATTTCTTTTATGGGGAGGACACCTACAGCATCGAAAACGCTGCCAAAGCGGTTGAAAATGCCGTGCAGCCTTTTCTTATATCCGATTTCGATAAAGAAAGCCTCAGCGGAAAAGAAAAAAGTGTGGTTGAAATACTGGACCTCGCTTCCGCATTCCCCTTCGGTTCGAGTAAAAAACTGATTATTCTGAAGGATTTTGAGGAGTTAAAGGGAGATAAGAAGAAATTCTGTGCGTACGTTCAAAATCCACCCGCTTTTACAGTTTTAGTCATCATCAGAAACAGCAATATATCCAATCTTGAATCTGAACCTTATGCTACGTTGTTAAAGCGTGGGTATCTCTTTGAAGCCAATGAATTGAAGGGAGAAGAACTGGTATCCTGGATCACCAAATATTCGGCAAGGAAAGACAAGGTCATTTCTCATGAAAATGCCGGGTTATTGATTGATATTGTGGGTGAAAACAGGAGTCTCATAGAGATGCAGCTGCAGAAAATACTTGCATATCTGGGTGAAAACCGGGAAATTACGCGCGAGACTATCATCAATATTTCCTCTGCACTGAAAGAATACACAATATTCGACCTGCAAAATGCCATTGGTCTCAGGAATAAGCCGAAGGCAATTGAAACCGCATACAATCTGCTCGATAAGGGTAAGGATGTTCTGTTTATTATTTCAATGCTGACCAGGTACTTTACCGGCCTTGCACAGGTGCCCGAATTGGAGAAGAGCAATATTCCCGACCAGGAAGCCGCCAGGATCGTAGGAACGCATCCTTATTATTATAAAGATTACAAAAAGGCCAGCTTGATATACAGGGATTTAAGGCTGATGAGGATTGTTCGTGCCCTTTTTAACGCTGATCTTACTGTTAAAACTACTTCAGCTGATCCTAAAACTGTTATAACTATTCTTTTGGGAGAGATTTTCCAATAAACCGATTAACTTCCGTCCGGTTATGGCTTGTAAATACCGGGCTGACTGAAATGGCGGTGGTGTATTTTGATTTTTTGGAATCATTTATGTAAAATTTCTTACATTTAGTTGAAACATTTTAAATATTTTAGAGTATAAATATCATTGGCAAACAATTTATCAGAACTTACAGACGAAGAATTAATAAGCGAATTCCAGGCCAATAATAATGTTGAGGCTTTTGAACTGCTTGTGAAGAGGTATAAAGACCCTCTTACAAATTTTGTCTTTCGTTTTGTAGGTGACAGGGATGCTTCCACAGACGTTGTGCAGGACACCATGATCAGGTTCTACCTGCATAAGGACTCATATAAATCATTTGCCAAGTTTTCTACCTGGATTTATACAATTGCCACTAATCTGGCAAAAAATGAATTAAAAAGGAGAAAAAGAAAAAACCTGTTTTCCATACATTCCGGCGATGACGAAGAGACTATAGATCTTCTTGATAAATCAGCTTTACCGGATGTGCTTGCGGACAGTGAAATTAAAAATAAAATTATACAAAAGGCTCTTTCTAAAGTTAAAGAAGTGTACAGGGAAGTTGTAATATTAAGGGATGTGCAGGATATGTCGTATGAGGAGATAGCAGAAATTACAGGTTTGTCCATCGGAACCGTTAAGTCGCGCATCAATCGTGGAAGAGCCCAGCTTCAAAAACTATTAAAGTCAATCTACAACGAGTAAAGCCTATGACAAAAAGATACGATAATGAAGAAGAAAGCTTAAAGGATGTGATCAATTCACTAAAGGAGTTACCGCGGATTTCAGCACCGCCTGACTTTGAAATGAATCTCAGGCGCAGGATCAATAACATTAATGCCACCAAAGAGCAGCGTGCTTCTTTCTTTAATATTAACCTGCGGAACATTCTTTTGCCTGCGGGCGCTTTAGCTGCAACTATGGTAGTTATCTTTCTCCTTTTTGGAAGACAGGCCTCAGAGTTTGAAAACCCGTTTATGAGTCCCCCTTCATTGCGTACTCAGAGTCACGATAATGCCATTAATCAGGGTAAAAAACAGGACCTCCTTATAAATCCCGAGAACATCTCGTCCACTGACGTTGTTCTGAACAGGGCCGGCGGCCTAAAGAATACAACACCAAAAGAGCAGGCACCGGCTGTCAGTCCTCAGAAAAGGGAACCGGTTGAAATGGCAAACAACGAAAAGCTGTTCAGGAGCTTCAGAAATACGAATCCTGAGGGTAATGGCGGCGGAGATATCGATCAGAGCCTAAGGGCAAAACCTTCACCATACGGTTCCGAACAGTATCAGAATGGCAATACAGTTGGCTTTGATGGTTTTAACATCATGCAGGATGAGAATCAGAATCTTGACCTGCTGAGAGCCAGGATGGATTCCATTAAGAAGTGGATGAGGGACAGGCGCTAGCATTTCATGACATTTTTCCTTTTAGTTAAAACAGGACCGGTTTCCGGTCCTTTTTTTATCCCCATCCATCAAAACCCCCGGGTTTTCCCTATTGGCCTTCCACTATACTTTTCGTAATTTGATGAAGCATAAATTTTGATGTAATGCTGGCAAATTTAAACGGAAATTATTATTGTTGGCTTTAATATTCACGGTTTTGTTCAACTTGAAATAAAGAGAGAATAAAATGAAACGCAACTACTATATTGTAGGTTTAATATTCCTTGTATTTTTTGTTATTTCATTTCTTACCAATATTCTGGGACCCATTATTCCCGATATCATTAACAGTTTTAACCTTAACCTTACACTTGCAGCCTTGTTTCCCTTTTCATTTTTTATTGCCTATGGTGTAATGTCAATCCCTTCGGGAATGCTGGTTGACAGGTACAAGGAAAAACCTATCATGTTCAGTGCGTTCCTTGTTGCATTTGCAGGGGCCCTGCTCTTTGCAGTAATGCCCTCTTATTATGTGGCCATCTTTTCTCTTTTCCTGATTGGTGCCGGAATGGCAATGCTTCAGGTGGCAATAAACCCGCTGCTCAGGGTTGCAGGAGGAGAAGAGCATTTCGCATTCAACTCAGTGCTCGCGCAGCTTATCTTCGGTGCCGCTTCATTCATCAGTCCCTGGGTCTATTCCTATCTGGTAAGAAATATTCATTCCGGTAATGCAGATACGGGAGCTGTAATCTCCCTGCTTAATAAGGTTGTTCCAGCCGGACTTCCCTGGGTTTCATTGTACTGGGTATTTGCAATTGTGGCGGCCCTGATGGTCATTCTCATGTATTTTACAAAATTTCCAGAGGTTCAGAGAAAGGAAGATGAGATTGCAGGAGCCTGGGAGGTGCACAAAAACCTGTTTAAGGAAAAGGTGGTTGTACTTTATTTTATCGGAATTTTCGCTTATGTGGGAACAGAACAGGGAGTGGCAAACTGGATATCCCAATTCCTTAAGGTTTATCATAATCTGGATCCGCAGACCGTTGGTGCTTCAACAGTTTCATGGTTCTGGGGAATGCTTACTGCAGGGTGTCTGCTTGGACTGGTGCTGTTAAAGTTTTTTGACAGCAGAAAAGTATTGGTATGGTTTACCATATCTGCTTTTGTATGGTTAAGTATTGCGTTTTTCGGCAGCAGCCAGATGGCGCTCATTGCATTCCCTATGGTGGGCTTTTCAGCATCAGTAATGTGGTCAATCATATTTTCACTGGCATTGAATTCCATGGATAAGAATCATGGTTCATTCTCCGGTATTTTGTGTACGGCTATTATTGGCGGTGCAATAGTGCCGGTAATTATTGGCTGGCTCGGGGATCTGTTCGGACTCAAATACGGCATGTTTTTCCTTTATCTAACACTTGGCTACATCTTCAGTATTGGGCTTTGGGCAAAACCGATCATTACAAATGAAACCATCAGCATAAAGAAGAAAAATGCAGAGATACTGGAGGAAAAGAGGTAATGAAGATACTGGGCATTGATCTTGGTGGAACAAACGTAAGAGTAGGTTTAATAGATGGTTATTCGCTTATAAATGTTGCCTCCACTCCGATAAGCACAAAGGCATCTGAAGAGAAAGTGCTGGAAGAGATATTTGCGCTCATTGATCAGCTGATAACCCATGAGGTTGCAGGAATTGGGATCGGAGTACCAAGCGTTGTAGATCTCAGCAGGGGTATAGTATATGATGTACAGAATATACCCTCGTGGAAGGAAGTTCACCTGAAAGAGATCATGGAGAAAAGGTACGGTATTCCTGTTTATATAAATAATGATGCAAACTGCTTCGCCGCAGGGGAAAAATATTTCGGGAAAGCGAAGGACTATCAGAATGCTGTAGGACTTATTGTAGGTACCGGTCTTGGTGCAGGAATAATTGTCCAGGGCAGGCTATATTCGGGATCCAATTGCGGAGCCGGTGAATTTGGTATGATTCCTTACAGGGATAATATACTGGAATATTACTGTAGCGGACAGTTCTTCAGCAATGAATTTTCAATGACAGGTGAGGAGGTGTTCACAAAAGCCATGGGTGGAGATGAAAATGCCCTGGAAATATTCTCCCGTTTCGGAAAACACCTGGGTGAGGCAATTAAAATAATCCTTTATACATATGACCCTGAAGTAATTATTCTTGGCGGATCTGTCAGCAAATCCTACCGTTTCTTTGAAGAAAGCATGAAGAATTCGATCAGTGATTTTGCTTATGCACAGTCACTTAAGAATATTAAAATTGAACCTTCCGAACTCGATCAGGTTGCGCTCCTGGGAGCGGCAGCTTTGTATTTCGATGCCGTTGAGGGAAAATAATAAATATCAAAAGCAAACTTAAATGGACTTTGATTATTTAATCATAGGGGCTGGTGTGGTTGGCCTGGCGATGGCAGAAAGGCTGTCCCGGTATAATTACCGCGTTCTGGTAATTGAAAAAGAAAGCCGGATTGGAACTGGTGTTTCCAGCCGCAACAGCGAAGTAATTCATGCCGGCATTTACTATCCTGCGGGCTCACTCAAATCACGTCTTTGCATAAGGGGTAAGCAGCTGCTTTATGAATGGAGTGAAAAAAACTCCGTTCCCCACGAGAGAATAGGCAAATACATTATTGCCGTCGATGAGGAGGAGCTTCAAAAGCTGCACGAAATAAGGAACAACGCTTCCATCGCGGGCATGAATGATCTGTATCCTGTAACAGCTGCGGAGATAAAAAAAGAAGAACCGAATGTTTTCTGTACTGGGGGACTGTTTTCACCCACAACGGGAATTGTTTCGGCGCATGGGCTGATGGATTCTTTAAAGCACCGTTCAGAGGAAAAAGGGGCCGATTATCTGTTTAATTCAAAGGTTACGGCTGTGGAGAAGAATTCCCGCTCCGGGGGCTACATAGCAGAAATAAGTGAGGTATCGGGCGAAACTACAAAAGTTGAAATTGCTGGAATCATAAATTGCGCCGGCCTTTATTCAGATCAGGTGGCAAAGGTACTCGGAACGGAAAATGACGGCTACAGGCTGAAATTCATCAAAGGCAATTATTTCAGACTCAGGGGAAAAAGGGGTATTTTTAATCATCTCATTTATCCTGTTCCAATGCCAAAGCTGCACGGTTTAGGGGTACACGTTACAATAGATCTGAACGGGGGAATAAGATTTGGTCCCGATGTGGAGAAAAAAGCGCTTAATGAGGAAAACTATGAGGTTGATGCCTCAAGGCAGACAGATTTTTATGCTGCCATTAAAAGTTATTTCCCCGCATTGAATTTTGATGATTTGGCCCCTGATATGGCCGGAATCAGACCCCGGTTAGCTGCAGAAAGGGATTTTAACGACTTTATTATTAATGAAGAAAGCAAGTGCGGACTGCCTAATATAATTAATTGTATTGGTATTGAATCGCCGGGTCTTACGGCTTCACTGGCTGTAGCTGAATATGTATACTGCAGTTTTATCAAATAATTTAACATTTTCCGAAAATTTTCGATTAATAAAGATTAAATATTTACAAAAGTAAACTTAAATTATCAGGTATCAGCAGTATGACAGAGATACAGTCCGGTTCAGAGATTTCGGATGAAATTATTTCGGGCAATAAGACTACGGCAGAAAAAAAACGCTCAATGGCTGAAATGGCTATTGGTAAGGAAAAGGCCGGCAATAATCAGTCGGAGGGCAAGAGCGGACTCAGTGAAACAGACAGGCTTAAAAAGGAGCTGGAACGCTATGAGAAGATCACTTCCAATATAACTGATTTTCTATGGTCAGTGGAAACAGCGAACGGAATCGAAGATGTCTTTTATTCCCAGTCTGTAAAAAAACTTACCGGTTATACCGCCGACGAAATTAAACAAATGCCCGGAAGGGGATTATCCCTGGTCCATGCTGAAGATACTTTTACTACAAGAAAAAAACTGGTTGACTTTGGAAATGATCCGGCACGGAAATCACTTAACCTGCTTTACAGGATTGTTAGCAAGAAGAAAGAAGTTTTGTGGATTAAAGAGGGTATAGCGGTTGAAAGGGACAATCATGGCAAAATAATTCGCTGGGATGGAATAGTATCGGATGTAACAGAGCTGAAAAGAACCGAAGAGGCAGTAAGGGAATCCGAAGAGCATCTGCGGCAGCTGAATGAAGCAAAGGACAGGTTTATTTCAATTATTTCGCACGACCTGAGAGCCCCCTTTACCAGCATACTTGGATTTGCCGAAATTCTGTTGTTTGAAACCAGTCTTCCTGATAATGAAAAGCACGAATATCTTAATTACATTTACGAGTCCTCGCAGAATCAGCTTCAGCTGGTAAATTACCTGTTGGATTGGTCGCGCCTGCAGACCGGAAGGGTCAAGATCGAACCCCAGCGCTTAAAAGCAAAGTCTCTTGTATATAATTGTGTCTCTTCCCTTACCGGTAATGCCATCAGGAAGAATATAGAAATAAAGTTGAATGTTCCTGAAGATATCAGCATTCAGGCGGATGAAAAGCTCATTACACAGGCAGTTACGAATTTGTTGAGCAACGCCATTAAATTTACCGATGAAAACAGGTCAATAGAAGTAAGCGTCAGTCATTTCAAAAAAGGTTTTATTGAATTTACGGTTAAAGATGAGGGTGTGGGCATATCTGAGGCGAATAAAAGCAAGATTTTCAAGTTTGACCAGAAATTTTCATCTGAGGGTACAAAGGGAGAAAAGGGCAGTGGATTAGGCTTAACGCTGGTCAGGGAAATTATCGAGAAACATGGGGGTGATATCTGGTTTTATTCTGAATTGAATAAAGGGAGCGAATTCCATTTCATTATTCCCGAAGCACCCAGAGTGGTAATACTTGTTGAAGATGATCCGGCATCCAGACTCCTTTGGAATAAATTAATAAACAAGATACTGCCCGATTTTGAAGTCATTCAGACTGCCAATGGTTACGAAGCCATGAGCATCATTCTCAACAGGGTCCCCTCGCTAGTTGTTACTGACCATGACATGCCGCTTATGAACGGGATTCAGCTGATCGAATCCATGCGCAAAAGAGACGAGAGCAACAAGGTGCCGGCTATTGTTATTGCGGGTTTGCTGACTGACGAATTACGTGAAAAATATGACAGATTGGGTGTTGAAGCTTTACTTACAAAACCTGTGGATGCAAGAATCTTTACCTCTACACTAAAGGAAATTTTCGGTTGACACGACAGGCTTTAAGCAGCGGGGTGTTTTTTTAATATGGGCGGCCGATTTAATTATTATACCTAAATAATATTTTTATAAAAGAGTGGCTTTTTTTGTATAAATATTTGATATTATAAGTTTCGGAATTTAACTTATACTTGCGAATAACCGGAAAAGAAATGGTCAATAGTAAAGAAACTTGTAATGAAATAAGCAGAAGCTGGTTTGCATTATACACTAAACCCAGACATGAGTTTACTGCCGCACAGCACATGGAAGAAGCCGGGATAGCTTATTATCTTCCCACTATTACCAAAATCAAGCAGTGGAGCGACAGGAAAAAAAAGGTTACCGAGCCTTTGATCAGAGGATATATATTCGTTTATGCTACTGAAAAGGAAAGGATACTCGCTCTTCAGCAAAAGGGAATCGTAAGCTGTGTTTTTTTTAACAGCAGGGCGGCTACAATACCCGACTGGCAGATTGAAAATCTGCGTCTGATGCTGAGCACAGAATCTGATTTTCTGATTTCAGAAAAGATAGAAATTGGAACTACAGTTAAAATTATTTCGGGTCCGTTTGAAGGGGTAATTGGTGTGGTTAATGATACTTCTAACGGAAAGACCCTGTCAATTACAATAGATCTGCTGAAGCGTTCTGTTACTGCGATATTGCCAAGTGAAAGTGTAATTAAGCTCGTCGATGAGAAACAGATGGAAGGATAGCAGTAGAAAACCGGCCTTGTTAAAACATTTCAACTATACTCATGATGATAGTACCTGCTGGGGCAGGCATAACACACATTAATGTGCACTCCAATTGATTTTAAAGCTGTTCAATTATCAAAAATTTATTATCTTGTGCAGAAAGTAATTAATGATTCTTAAACCACTAATAAACTTATGCTAAACCAAAAGGCACTTTCTAAGCTGGCAAAAGGAGAAGCGATTCTTCATTTCCTGATAGTGAGGAAATGCGAAGTAAAGACCAGTAATAATACCAACAAACCATTTTTATACCTGGAGATCGGTGATCAGCTTTTAACCCTGCCTGCCTATATGTGGGATAATTATGAGGAAATCTATGCCCAGGCCGGCATAGGTTCTGTAGTAAAGATTGCCGGTGTTCTTGATGAATACAGGGGACAGACGAACATTAAGATCGGGAAAATCAGGTGTGCCAATCATACAGACAATGTATTCCCGGAAGACTTTATGCCAAAGTCGAAAAGGGATCCTGGCGAGATGGAAAATGAGATTCTGGCAAGAATCGAAAGGATGAATAATTCCTGCCTTAAAGAATTGCTCAGATTAATTCTGAGCGGTGACTCCTATAACAGATACCTGAAGGCTCCTGCTGGCAAGTCATGGCACCATTCCTACCTGCATGGATTATTAGAGCACACCCTGGAAATAATACGAATTTGTGACCTGATGTGTGACATTCATCCGGAGGCAAACAGGGATCTGCTAATAAGCGGTGCGATACTGCACGACTTCGGGAAAATTGAAGAGCTAGTTTATGAGCAGGTTTTCGATTACAGCGATAAAGGGAAATTGCTTGGACATATAGTTATTGCAACAATGGAACTTCATGACAAGGCCCGTATGGTGCCCGGTTTTCCAGAGGGACTGAAGAATCAACTGATGCATCTTATACTCAGTCACCAGGGGAAACTTGAATTTGCGTCCCCTGTTACGCCAAAAACATTAGAGTCGATTATTTTGTACCAGGCTGATGAACTGAGTGCAAAAACCAATGCATATAAATCTGCCCTGCTGGCCGATGCAAACGGAAACAACAGGTGGACAAAATATCTGCCTCTGATATCCTCTTCATTGTATATTCCGGAGGATTTCGAAAAAGTAAACAATCTGACCAATGAAACACTTTATTAAGTGAAAGGAATAATATGAAAAGAAATATTAGCTTACTGGCGGCGATTTTCTTCTGCTGCATTTCCGCCACCTATGCTCAGAATATTCAGGAATTGCTCACGACGGGCGACAATTATGCGGAGGAACAGTTCAACAACCAGAAAGCCCTGGATATCTATCTTCAGGCCGATAAGCTATCGCCAAATAACTGGGATGTTTACTGGAGGCTGAGCAGGACCTATGTAGATATTGCCGACCACATGCCTTCAAGTACCGATGCACAGAAAGAAGCTCAGCAGGCAAAATACCAGCAGGCACTGGATTATGCTGAAAAATCGGTTAAGCTTGCTCCGGATAAATCGGTTACTTATATTAGAAGAGCGATTGCAAATGGGAAAATTGCGCTCTTTAAAGGGGTATTTTCTGTCATAGGTCTGGTCAACAAGGTTAAAAGTGACGCAGAGAAGGCAATAAAGCTTGGGAATGGTAACAGTTATGTGCAGGCTGTTTCCCACTATGTTTTAGGCCGCACTCACGCAAAGGTATGCGAAAAGGCTTACCTGGTTCGCCTGCCCCTGGGACTGGGCTGGGGTAATATGGAGGTAGCTGAAGCAGAATTAAAGAAGGCCATAGAAATCCATCCTAATTTCAGGATGTTCTATCTTGACCTGGCCAAGGTATATATTGAAAACGATGATTATCAGAAGGCAAAGGATAGTCTCTACAAGCTTGAAAAATCACCAAAGGCTTATCAGGATGATGATAAATATCTTGCTGAGGCCAGGGTGCTTTTGGATAAAATAAAAAACAGGTAGTGGTTTCGGGTTTTATGACAACCGTTAAGTAATTCCAGGAGGAAATTTGGGGGAGTTAAAACCGGAATTTGCAGAGGTAATCAAGAATGCTGAAAAAGTAGTATTTTTTACCGGTGCCGGCATTTCGGCTGAAAGCGGCATATCTACTTTTCGTGGTACAGATGGGATATGGAACAAACTCAAACCCGAAGAACTGGCGAATTTTGACGCATTTTTGAAGAATCCCGACCGTGTCTGGGAGTGGTACCAGTATCGCCGCCACATTATTCATCAATCACAGCCGAATCCAGCACACCTGGCAATAGCTGAGATGCAGGATTATTTTAAGGAACTGGTTGTTGTAACCCAGAATGTGGATAACCTCCATAACAGGGCGGGCAGCAGGACAGTATATGAACTGCACGGGAATATAGAAAGAAACTATTGCATTAAATGCAAAACACACTATAATTCACCCGATTTTGCTGCCGAGGGAAGGGTTCCAAGGTGCAATTGCGGTGGTCTGATTAGGCCTGATATAGTGTGGTTTGGAGAAATGCTGCCCGAGAGCGATTTTACGGCCTCTGAAACTGCAGCAGAAAGGTGCGATATAATGTTCGCAGTAGGCACTTCGGCAGTCGTTTACCCGGCTGCGCAGATCCCCTTAATTGCCAAGAGATTCGGGGCGTACCTCGTGGAAGTGAATCTGGAAGAGACGGAATTATCCCCCCTGGCCGATTACGTGCTCTTAGGCAGAGCCGGAGAAATCTTGCCGGGGATACTGGCAGAGGTTAAAAAAGCTAAAAATAACCCCTGAAGGCTTGAGAAAGACAAAATTGAAGATGAAAAGTGACCAAAAAAAATGGTACCAAGTTGACATAAAAGGCTTAAATCCATATATTTAGTTTTCATAATAAAAAAATTAAGGTAAGAGATGGCTCATCATAAGTCAGCGAAAAAAAGAATTAAAGTAAGCGAAAAAAGAAGAGTAGTTAATAGAACTGCAGTTTCGAAGATTAAGACATTAATAAAAAAAGTTTTAAGCTCTGAAAGCTTGTCTGAAGCAGAATCAGTTTATAAAGAAGCAGTTTCTACTATAGATAGAAATGTCTGCAAGGGCAGATTACATAAAAATACTGCTTCAAGAAGAAAGTCGGCATTGACCAGACATTTAAATACTTTAAGTGCTTCTGCACCAGCTGCCGCTGCACCTGCAGCAAAATAATTTTACTCTTATCGTAATAATAACACCATTTGAATTTTATTATGCAGAAGCGTTGTGTGTACAACGCCTCTGCAGTAATTTCATCTGACTATAAATCTTCTACCGTATCGACACCCTCGGGCATCGGCAGGTAAAATTTCACCTTCTGAAGGCTTCCGTCTTTTTTATACAATTTTTCTACCTTTTTCCGGATAAGGACGCTATGCTCAATGTAAAGGTCGTCTTCGATTATGGATCCAAAAATGTAGCTGGTACCCTTAATAAGTACATTCTTTCCTATTATCAGGGGATAATCATCGCTGCCGGTCATGTTTACACTTGATTCAATCGTAGAGTTATCACCAATAATAATGTTTCCCTTTATGATGTCTCCCCATAGAATTTCCACGTTATCGCCGATTATAAAATTCTGGTGAGGGAAGCATGAAAGGTGCACGTTTTCCCATACTGTTACGTTTTTGCCAAAACTTACGTTGCAGTTGACGAATGCGTTTTTCTTTAGCGTGAGATTGTAGTTGAGTTTTACTCCTTTGCCGATATAGACACCCTTGCCTATTTTGATATCCAGGGGAATACCCTTGCTGTCCATTTCCAGTATATCTTCAATTACGCTTTCGTCAATGAAAAAATCATCTGGATCAGCCAGCTCAATTACATCTTTTAGTTTTTCATAGGCATTCTCACGCGCGACGGCTTCCATTTCCCTTAAGACAGACTTGTTGTTAAAGCCCATGAGAACGTACTGTTGTTTCGGACTTACGGCATTTACCGTATATCCGTTCTTGTTGAAAAGGTCAATCAGATCTGTAATATATATTTCTCTTTGCACATTATTGCTGCTTAGTCTGGAAACGAGGCTTATCAGCTTTCCATAGTCGAAGGCATAAACACCCGAGTTAAATTCATTATTATCCAGCAGTTCTTTTTTTGAGTAATTATACTGTCTGCCATTGAAGTTGAGTGTGTATGGTTTGTTTTCGTCCAGATGAAGAATGTCCTTATGCTCAATGATTTCAATTACTTTCCCGAAATCCGAACCTGAGGAATTGCCCTGGGCGTCTGTTGCCTTTACGCGGACAATTCTGCCGTAATTATTCAGTTTCGGATCACCCGAATAAATGCCGGTGAGAACCATCATGTCACTGCCGGAATTAAGAAATTCTGACCTGAACATTGATATGGTTTCCTTGTCGATCAATCCCATATCGCCGGGAAGTACATAGACAATACCGTCATACTTATCTGCCTCTATATTCTCAAGGGCAACCTGTACTGCATGGCCCGTGCCATTCTGTTCTTCCTGAAAAGCAAATAAAGTATCTTTTCTCTTGCCTATAACCTGCATTACGTCTTTAGCCTTGATGCCTACTACTACCAAAATGTTGATATTCTCGATGGCTTTGCGGCAGGCGTTATATACCCGTTCAACAGTCGAAATTCCCCATATTTCGTGCAGCATTTTTGAGGTCTGGGATTTGATCCTTTTGCCATGACCTGCAGCAAGAATAACTGCAACTTCCTTATTGTTGTAATTAAATTCAGAAGATAATTCTTTGACTATCCCGTGGATGTTACTTGTTACTTCATTAATTTCCATTAATTCCTCACTTTATTTCCTGTATTCATTTTTAAGTGTTACATGCTTAGCAATTAAATAATCTGCAAAATCTTTTGAAGGGTACAAAACCATTACTATTAGAAACTATCGGGGGTATTTTGCCGGCATGCGTTAATATTCCCGAATAAGTGCTACAATAATAAAATAAATGCATAATAAATAAAAGACAAATTTTTGATGTGCTTTGTGGTTAATTGCAGCAGGCATACGGCAACTGGAAGCAAAAAAAATTTGCAAAATATGAACCTTTTTTTATCTTTATACAATATCCGGCCGTATTATTCATAGTTCAGATGAGGTTTTCATGGGGCTGAAAACCGTTATCCCGGGGTGCTGGAAATTTGAACAAAAGGGGATTCTATATGGAGCGCGAGAAACTAAGGGTCCTGCTGATTGAAGACAATCTTGGAGACGCACGTCTGATAAATGAAATGATATCCGACGTGGAAGGGGCGGGCATACAGATGGACCACTCCTTCAGACTTTCAACAGGACTTGAAAGATTGTCAAAAGGAACATATGATGCAATTCTACTGGACCTGGGGCTGCCCGACAGCAATGGTCTGGATACACTTCGTAAAGTTCACGCCAGGGCTAATGATATACCAATTATTGTGATGACCTTTAACGAGGGTGAAGAGACAGGGCTGAAAGCTATGCAGATTGGGGCCCAGGATTACCTGATTAAACTTCAGATAGATGGGGTGCTCCTGGTGCGTTCATTGCGCTATGCAGTTGAACGCAAAAAAATAGAGGAGAAGCTGCGCGACAGCGAGGACCGGTTCCGGGCTACTTTTGAGCAGGCAGCAGTGGGTATAGCACTCGTGGACCTGAACGGTAAGTGGCTGAGGGTTAACCAGAAATTCTGCACAATGATAGGGTATACAACTTATGAGCTGTTGCTAATTTCTGTCCATGATGTCACCTACCCCGAAGATATCGAAGCAGATAGCATCATATTTCAAAAGATGCTCTCCGGGGAAATTAAATCCCATTCCATGGAAAAACGTTTCCTGCGCAAAGACGGCTCGCTGCTATGGGTATACCTGACGGTTTCAACCTCCTGTGACGCACAGGGTAAACCAACCTATTATATTACAGTAATGGAAGACATTACAGAGCGGAAGCAATCGGAAAAAAATCTTAAAGAGACCACTCAGTTGCTTACCAGCATTGTTGACCATACGAATATGATGCTTGTTTACATGGATACACAGTTTAATATACTGAGGGTAAACCAGGCATTTGCAGATGCAAGCGGCTGTGAGATTACCTCATTTAAAAGAATGAACTTCTTTGAACTCGCACCAGATAAGGAGACAAGGGATATCTTGAATAAAGTAGTGGAAAGCGGCGAGGTCTATAATGAATATGGCAGAAAGCTGAACTGTTTCCCTGATCCCAAAACAAAGGGCTATTTATGGCATTTCAGCCTGGTGCCGCTCAAAAATGAGGTGGACGGGGTAACGGGACTCGTCATGACACTTATCAATGTTACTGAGCAGATTAACAATGAGGCGGCGTTAAAAAAGAGTGAGGAGGTATTGAGGGAATCGGAAGAAAGATACCATCATTTGTTCCTGACAATGGCCCAGGGTGTGGTTTATCAGAACGCAGCCGGCCAGATTACATCAGCCAATCCTGCCGCTGAAAAAATCCTTGGGCTTACCATTGAGGAAATGAGGTCAAGAACCTCATTCAGTCCTCAGTTCAGGGCAATACATGAGGACGGAAGCGAGTTTCCCGGCGATTCTCATCCCTCTATTATCGCACTGAATACGGGTAGAGAAGTAAAGGATGTAATTATGGGTGTTTACAATCCCAGGGAAAAAGAGTACCGCTGGATAAAAATTAATGCAATCCCGCTGTTTGGAAAAAATGAAACAAGGCCATATCAGGTCTATACCAGTTTTGAAGATATTACAGAGCTGAAACGTACAGAAAGGTTTCTCCGTGAATCAGACGGATACCTGTAAAAAGTAAAAATAGTAAGTCTTTGCCTCAGGTTTCAGTATTCCCTGAAACTGAGGGTAAGTAACCTTGGAATTGTTCCACCCTCCGTGCTGTCATTTAATAATCCACTGACTAGGGCTGCGTTTCATGCCTGCCAAAGTTATTGCCGTATGTTCTAATATAATCCCGTCCAATTGCCATATCATGGAAATCTCTTGGAAATTTATTCAAATTTTAATATTGTTACATATGATTTCTATATCAGAGTTGATAACGAGGTTTAAAGAGGAGGAGAATTATGGAAAGCAACTATAAGGAACCGGCTCCAATTACCGACAAGGAAAACCCTTTCGAATCAATGATGGAAAGATTCGAGCATGCTGCCCGCATACTGGGACTTGAAAACGGGGCATATCAATATCTGAAATCACCCACAAAACAGATCATTACCTCCATTCCGATAATAATGGATGATGGAAACATCAGGGTATTTGAAGGCTACAGGGTGATTCATAACGACATTCTTGGTCCCTCAAAGGGCGGACTGAGGTTTGCGCCTGACGTTACATTGGATGAAATGAAAGCACTTGCTGCATGGATGACGTGGAAGTGCGCCGTAGTGAATATTCCCTTTGGCGGGGCAAAGGGAGGCGTCGTCTGTGATCCCTCAAAATTAAGCATTAATGAACTTGAAAGGCTGACGCGCAGGTTCACCTCAAACCTGCTGGATATATTCGGACCCGAAAGAGACATCCCTGCCCCCGACATGAATACAAATGAGCAGGTAATGGCCTGGATAATGGATACATACAGTATGCACACAAAAACCACGGCCAGAGCTGTCGTAACTGGGAAACCGCTCATTCTGGGAGGTTCGCTTGGCAGGAGAGAGGCTACCGGAAGGGGCGTTATGATTGTCTCACTGGCAGCCCTGAAAAAGAAAGGTATTCACCCTGAAAGTGCAACGGCTGTGGTTCAGGGCTTCGGGAATGTTGGTTCTGTTTCTGCGGAATTATTATATAAGCAGGGGATTAAGATTACCGGTCTGGGTGACGTCAACGGTTCTATTTATAATAAAAAGGGGTTGAATATCCCCCAGGTATTTAAATATTTCGAGAAATACAAAGTGCTTTCCGGCTTCCCCGAAGGTGAACAGATATCCAATGAAGATTTGCTGGAACTTCAGTGCGACCTGCTGGTCCCGGCAGCCAAGGAAGACCAGATTACAAAGTCGAATGCGCCCAAACTGCGCTGCAGAATAATAACAGAGGGGGCAAACGGACCCACGACAGCTAAAGCAGATCCCATACTGGAAGAAAAGGGAATACTTGTAGTGCCAGATATACTTGCAAATGCAGGAGGCGTTTCTGTTTCCTATTTTGAATGGGTTCAGGACAGAATGGGCTACTTCTGGTCACTGGACAAGGTCAATACGCGTTTGGAAAGAATGATGCTGGAGGCATTTGATAATGTATATTATCATGCAGAGAAATATAAGCAGACCCTCAGGCTGGGAGCTTACGTGCTTGCAATTGACAAGGTAGCACGGACACTGAAACTGCGCGGTATTTACGGTTGAAAAATTCAAGGAAATATCAATGAAAGGAACTAAATAATGGGGAAATGGAACAGCGGGAGAAATTTTGACAGGGATTATAAGTACAGACAGACTATCCTTTCCCCCTTTAATTATTTTAGCCGGATTCAATTTTTTTTTATTTTATGGCTTTTTTCAGGACTGTTATGGACATGCCAGGCTAATGCCCAGAGTCCTTCCAATCTTGATTTATTTTACCGGCTGGTGGATTCCTCGACTGTAAAAATTTTACAGAATATTCCTGCCGGGACGGAAAACTTAAATTTAATCCAGGCCCTCCCTGAAGGGTATACGCTGTTTCAGAACCGTGTAATTGCCTCACTTAGGTCACATGGTAAAAATATACTGCTGAATAATGATACTGCCGGCACATCAGTACATTATACCATAGATATGGCAAGGGTTAGCTATCCGGACGCCTTCAGAGACGGCCTGTTTGGGACCTATAAAGTCAGGCGCGAAATTGTGCTGAAGGGAAGCTATGTAATATTACAAAAAGGAAGGGTCGGGGAATCAGGCAGTTTTAATTTTTCAGCTAGTGATACGGTAAGATATGACGATATTAAAAGTCTTGAGGATAATTCAGTCCCATTTACAAAGGGTGAAATTCCGTCCGAACCCATAATCTCAACCATCTGGGAGCCGGTAGTGGCTCTGGGTACTGCAGCAGTTGCAGTTTACCTGTTCTTTACCGTCAGGAGCAGGTAGGAAGACAATTAAAACCTAAAGATGACCCACAGAGTTGAAAAGGATGCCCTGTGGAAATAGAGAAACCCAGCTAGCGGTAAAATCACCAATTAATAAGAACCAATTAAGAATAGAAATTCTGCCGGGACAGGAACTTTATATGCTTGGAGCTTTATAAGTTATCAGAGACTGTATTTTTGTATGACGGCTTAACTTTTGCCTTTGAAAGGGCCGCAATTTTATTTAATTTTACCAATTATTTACTAATTATCAAAATATTTTACGAATATATGAAGAAACTCTTAATTCCGGTTGTGTTTTCCCTAATTATGTGGGGCTGTTCAAGTACGGTTAATACTACTAATATGACTGCCGATGAACATCTGAATTATGCAATGAAATTATTTAATGACAGGGATTACCAGGAATCAATAAACGAATTTCAGAGTATTCTCCTGCAGTTCCCGGGCAGCGCTTTTGTTGATCAGGCTCAATACTATCTTGCTGAAAGTCACTACAAAAGAGGGGAGTATATCCTTGCGGCATATGAATACAGCCGGCTGATTAAGGATATACCGGCAAGCAAGCTTGTGCCCCAGGCACAGTTCATGCTTGCTCAGTCCTATTTTGACCTTTCTCCAAATTACCAGCTGGATCAGCGTTATACGAAAAAGGCAATCGAGGAATTCCAGGCCTTTATAGATTTCTTCCCCACGGATGCGCGTGTACAGGAAGCTGAGGGTAAGATCAGGGATTTGAATAATAAATTAGCCGAAAAAGAATTTAATACTGCAAGAATCTATGAAAAGCTGGAATATTATGATGCGGCTGTTTATTATTATAATATAATTACCGATACCTATCATGATTCCAAATACGCGGCTCCTGCACAGTATAATAAGATAAAAGTTTTGGTGCAGCTTAAAGAAAACGGAAATGCACTGAAAGAAATATATTCATTTTTGCAGAAATACCCTTCGGACGGTAATGTTGCTGAAATAAAAAAACTACAGGAATCCCTAAACAAAAAAGGCTGATCCTGCTTATGGAAATTGAAGGAAAGAAAGCTGCAGATTCCATTATTACAATGACTGAATTGGTCCTGCCCAATCATACAAATCAGCTGGGGAATCTGCTGGGCGGACAGCTCATGCACTGGATAGATATTTGTGCTGCCATGTCCGCAGCCAAGCACAACAACAGGGTATGTGTGACGGCTTCGGTCGATAAGATAGACTTTCATCATCCGATCAAGCTGGGTGATGCAGTAAGCCTGATCGCCTGTGTCAACAGGGTGTTTTCTACATCCATGGAGATCGGCGTAAAAGTATACTCGGATTGTTTCAGAAAAGGAACAAGAACCCATACTAACTCGGCTTATCTGACCTTTGTTTCCGTTGACGAAGATGGTAAACCTGTCAGAGCAATAAAAGTTATTCCGGAAACCGAAGATGAAATACGCCGCTATCAAGAAGCTTTACAGAGAAGAGATCATCGGCTTCAGACACGCAAACTTAGTAATATTTAGCCTTTTATTTACCAGCCTGACGGCCAGCCGGCTGCCAGCCCAAATACCTATTAATGGTTTTTGCAGGTATAAGAGTTTCAATACAGAAGAGAGCTTCAAAAAGCTCTCAGCCCTGAACTTTAACAACGATTCCTATACCGATATCGCCCTTTTTGACTCCGACAAAAAAGAAATAATTACATGCAGCGGCCAGACGGATGGCGGTTTTCTCAGTGCAAAAATCAACAGGACCGGAAGGGATATCTCCCAGCTTCAGCAAATTGACAGAAAATCAGCTTCCAGCAGATACTTCGCTTTTATTTCAAGGAAAACCAGAAGGGCGGGCCTGCTGAACCTCACAGAATCGGGCAATCTGCGTTTCCTCAGTGAAATTAAACTGGATTCCTATCCTGCAAATATGAGTCTTGCTGATGTTAATGGAGATGGCAGGGAGGAGGTGCTCCTCTCGGGCGGCTCTTTCAGAGGACTTTCAATTCTGGCCAACAGTAACCTCCACATGAAGGAAAGGAAAATTTTCCCGGGCTCTGTCTTTACTTTCGCCATATTTACCGACCTGAATAATGACGGCTATCCGGATATTGCCGCCTATGACCAGTTCAGCAGCTCCCTGAAATTCCTATATAACGATTCACGCGGTGAATTCCGCGAAGTCAGGGAGCTTAAGTCTGCCGAAAGGATTACCTCACTGCAATCATATGACTATAACCTGGATGGGTACCAGGATTTAATAATGGTAAGGGGTGGCAGCCTGTTAGTCATTCTGGGAGATAACATTGCATCCTTCAGCAGAACATTTACACTAAAGCCGGTTTATAATCCTGATATTGTAGCCGTGGGTGACTTTAACAATGACGGATTTAATGATATAGCGTACCTGGATAAAAAACGTTCCATTTTGTCGGTCATCTTTGCGAAAAATGACGGCAAATTTTATCCCGAAATAATTTATTTGTACAAAGAAAATCTTACAGATATTATTCCATATTATAGTAAATTTGTCAGCGGCATTCTGGCCCTGGGCAGCAATGGGAAATTTTACCTGGTAAGCAACCTGAAGGCTGTAAAAGATGGTACCAGTATTTCCCTGGGGGCTGAGCCGGCAAGTATTTCATACTTTGATGCCGGCAACAATAAAATAACGGATCTATGCTATATAGACAGGTTCAGGCCCGCACTGAATTTGATTCTCAGGAACAATGGGGGAATTCCTTCTACGTTTTATTCTGTTGACCTGGTGGATACGTGCAGCAACATTGAAATTGACAACCGGGAGGAATTCAGGAAGACCTTTTATTGCTACTGCAGGGGAAAACGCCTGGTACAGATCATCAGCGTAGACTTTAAGACAAATGTCATCAGAAAAGAGAGCATTTATTCTTCGGGACCAATTATGGACCTGCAGATCAGCCGGGATCTTGATGAGTTACCGGCTAAAATTTACATGGTGCTTAAGAAGTCCGGAAATCTGGCCGTTGAAGTGCAGGAATACAACAATTTCAGGTATACAAGGGCTGTTTCAGGCAACCTGGAATCAAATATTACTGAGGCCAGGATCGATCTGAATGATCCGCTTAGCGTTTTTTATTGGAAGAAAGAAAAAAAATCCTTTTATTTTAAAAGATTATTGCTGAACAAAGAACTCAAACCTCAAAACTATATTGTCCAGTATGTTGCAAACTCCGGCGAGATTAATAATGTTGCCTGGTTGGTTGGTGATGTTTTTAACAGGGATAAAAACAATGCGGTGTTATTTTTCTCAAAAAAAGAGGCCCCTTTTGCTGTAATATCTACCGGAAAAGAGAATATCAGGTTTACAATAGCAGGAAATTCTTCTACGCCGGGTGACCTGAATTTCAGCAGCATTTACCTGGGGGAGGTAAGGTTTAACGGACTCAATAAGCTGATGGTATTCAATGGAAAGGATATGAGCCTGAATAAATTTGATATACTGTATAAGCAGAAGATTTTGCTAAGGACCAGACTTGCCAGCGCACCTGACCTGGAAAGTTACTTTATTAAAAACATGAACTTTAAAAACTATCATCTAGTATATACGGATAAGGCTGAAAGATGCATAAGAATAAAAGAATTGGCGCTGTAAGAATCCTGATCCTGCTTGCAGTCTGGGGAATGCTTGTTTTATACCCCAATGCACAGGAAGTTAAATCAGTAAAGCACCTGGATTCCCTGTACAATGCTTACCTGAACCTGAGGAGCGGGCTTTCAATGCCTGCTACACAGCAGGTCGAAGGGGTTGAAGCCTCAAAATCCGGGAATAAATGTGGTTTCGGCCTTGCTGCAAGTGTTTGGAGAAATTATAATAGCTTTTCAGCCGAGCAGCGCCGGGTGCTGAAAAAGCTAATTGAGGACAGGCCGGTACTGGATACGAGCATTGTATCGCCATCAGGGCACTTCAGAATACATTTTAACACAAAGGGTGACAGTATACCCAGGTACGACAGCAGATTGTCATTAAGGGAAAATGTATTGCAGGTGGCAATGGCGCTGGATTCATCTTATAATTATGAAGTGAACCTGCTGCATTTTCTTCCACCTCCCTCCGATAACGGAGTTGGTGGCGACAACCTTTATGACGTATATATTGCGGACATCAACAGCTATGGTTATACTCAGCCAGGAACTTCCCTGGACCAGGCTGGTCTTACGAGCACGAGTTATATAGTAATTGACGATAATTTCAGTGATGCGGATCAGGTAAGTACGTTTGGACTGAATGGGATGTACGTAACAGCGGCACACGAGTTAAATCATGCTATTCAGCTGGGCAGCTATAACGCACTGCTCAATAACAATGAGCTGTTTTTCTATGAGGCCACGTCAACCGCAATGGAGGAACTGGTTTTTGACACGGTGAATGATTACTACTATTATCTGAGAGATTATTTTAACAATCCGGACAGGCCCTTTTACGATTACAATAGTAATCAGATATATTCCATAGGAATATGGATGCTGTTTCAGCATTACAGGTTTGGACCGGATATAATAAGGCGGGAATGGGAATTTTTCCACCAGAATCCGGCTCTGAAGGCAATGAACATGGGCCTCACTGAGCAGAACTCTTCATTTAAGCGGGCTCTGAATGAATTTGGACTATGGACCTATTTTACGGGATTCAGGAAAAAGACGGGGGAATACTTTAAGGAGGGGGCAAATTATCCCCTCATACGCATTACCAGTTCAGTAAGCTTTATACCTCCGCAGCAGACCGTGGAGATTACAACCCAGCCTCTAACAAACAATTTTTACCGTTTTATTACGGATAATGGCAAGACTGCCGATACTGTAGTTGCAATAATTACCGATGGTGATCTCTCAAGCGCCCTGAATAACCCGGGCAGTTACCAGAGTCTCAGCTACAGCTTCTACAACTATGCTGCTGACGGAGCCCGGAAAATAGCCAATAACTACTATGCCAGGATGTCCTCCGGTGCGCTGGATATTTTTGCTGAGAGCGATATATTTAACAATAACGTTGCCGGCGGACAAAACTTCCTGGTTGGGGAGATTGATTATGCTTTTCCGGTGCCATTTAATTATAAACAGAATACCCAGCTTTTTATTCCCGTTATTCCGAATAAAATGAACACCGTATCAATTAAAATTTTTACATCAAGCATGGATTTAGTATTTTCCGGCAATAAAAATATAGTTTCTGTCAGTGAAAAATATGTGGTGGAATGGAATGCAATGGATTCCAAAAACCGGAAGCTGCCCACGGGAGTTTATATTTTTGTAACTGAATCAGAAGGCAATATCAAGAAGGGAAAAATAGTAATACAAAATGAGTAGTTATAAATTAACGGCTGAAGCAGTTACAAAGACATTCGGCAGGAGACTGATCTTTAAGGAAATCAATTTTTCGTTTCAGGATACCGGTATTTACGGTATTGCGGGCCATAACGGCAGCGGAAAATCCACCCTGGTTAAAATAATCACGGGGATACTGAGTCCTACAAAGGGGACGATAGTGCATCAGCTGGATGGACAAAAGATCCCGCTTGAAAAGCTGCACGATCAGATTGGCTTTGTGGCACCATACCTGGTGCTCTATGATGAATTCAGTGCCGAGGAAAACCTCAGGCATTTTGCAAACATCAGGGGCATAGATTATGACAGTAAGAGAGCAGAATACCTGCTTAATGAATTTAAGCTTTACGACAGAAGGCTGGACGAGGTAAAGGCATATTCCTCAGGCATGAAACAGAGGCTTAAATTCATTTTCGCGATGATGCACTCGCCTAAACTGCTCGTACTGGATGAACCGACTTCAAATCTGGATAATCTGGGCAAGGAAACCGTCTACAGGCTCATTAAGTCAGAAGCAGCTTCATCCGTGGTACTGATTGCTTCAAACGAAGAAAGTGATCTGGCACTTTGCCAGGAAGTTATACAGCTGGAAAAATACAAGAATAACAAGGAAGTCTTGAATCTCAGGCAGTAAACTGCCTAAAGAAGCCAGTATGTATTTTATTATGCCTTAGTGTCCGGATCCTCCAATACATCGCCCGGCTAAAATCACCTAATACTTTAAAATAAATTAAGCTGTTTACAATGATGAAATCGTTTGCCTTATTTAAGAAGGACCTGCATTCTGAACTAAGAACCCGTTATGCCATAAACGCCCTTTTAATGTTTATTCTGGTTACAATCAGCGTCATATTATTTTCGATTGGCAGTGAAAAAATATCAGAAACCCTGACAGGGGGGCTGTTCTGGGTAGTAATATTCTTTTCAGCCATGTCGGGTCTCTCGCGGGCATTTGTCTCTGAGGAAGAAAGGGGTACTGTGCTGACACTACACCTTATAGCCTCGCCCAATACGGTATTTTCGGGCAAACTCCTGTTCAATTTTATACTAGTTTTCGCCATGAATATTGTAATAGCCATACTTTATTCGGCGTTGTTTGATTCCTTTATAATACGTAATTATTCCCTGTTTCTGCTGGCTTTTGTGCTTGGAAACATAGGCATCGCCGCTGCTTCAACAATTATTGCCGCTATTATTGCAAAAACGGGGTCAAAAGGAACTTTATACCCTGTTCTTTCATTTCCTATTTTATTACCATTAATATTAATATTACTGGAACTTACAAAATTTGCAATCGATGGCACGGTAATTGGGGAATCATTAGTAGAGCTAACCGTTCTTGTCTGTTATGATGTTGTAATATTGACGGCCTCTTACCTGTTATTCGATTTTATTTGGAAAGATTAGTATATTTGAAGACAATATATCG
>JBLMZM010000258.1:0-11163 GCA_050258815.1 Ignavibacteriales bacterium | reverse complement strand
TACCTGGGTGGATTACGATAATGACGGCCTGCTCGATCTCTTTATTCCGGTCGTGGGAAACACGGACTTCCAGAAGGGTGATGGGAAGACAAATTATTTATTCCATAATAACGGCGGTGGCAGGTTTACTATGACAGGAACAAGTGAACCCGAAAAAGCAGCAGGGAATAATGTATGTGCAAACTTCTCTGACATAGATAACGATGGCGATATGGATTTATTTATGACTGATTGCCAGACAGATAATTACCTCTTCGAAAACATGGGCAACGGAACTTTCACCAGAATAGACGCCGGAGTCACGGCAAACACCAACACTTCAATTTCCTGCAGCTGGGGGGATTATGACAACGACGGATTTATGGATTTATTCGTCGCCAACGGCTTTGTAAAAAATGAAGGGGGAAAAACAGAGAGTTATCTATATCACAATAACGGCAATAAGACTTTCACCAGAATTACAAAAGGTGCCATTGCTGAATTTTCGGGCAATGCATGGAATGGACTTTGGGCCGACTTTAATAATGACGGCAATCTCGATTTATTTCTTGGAACACTTTATGAGCCTGATGTGCTCTTTCTTAATAATGGCGATGGTACTTTTATGAAAGACTGTGAATTCGATTCTTTATCCAATGGAACCTCCGGGGCCTGCTTTGGAGACTATAATAACGACGGCTTCCTGGATCTTTTTACGGCTAATTGTTTGGGCACCGGAAATCCGCTCTATAGAAATAATGGCAACAAAAATAACTGGATCTTTATTAAATGCGAGGGCTCAGTTTCCAACAGAAGCGCTATCGGAGCCAGAGTAAAGATAAAAGCCAGCATCTTCGGGAAATCTTATTGGCAGGTAAGAGAAATTAACGGAAACATGGGCTTTAGGGGGTTAAGTGAAATAAGGGCGCACTTCGGACTCGGTGATGCTGCAAAAGTAGATTCTTTAATAATCGAATGGCCTTCAAAAGAAAAGACAGTTATGGCTAACCTGCAGATAAATCAGGTCTGTTCCATAAAGGAACCGCCACCTCTTATATTCATGAAATCAAAATTTAAGAAGGACTCAAACTGATTCTGATATAATTCCTTTATTAGTTCTATATTCACCCGGATTTAAATAATCAAGCTCTGAATTGCGTTTTCAGGGCTTGAATTATTCCACCGTCTTAACGAAGATCAAACCTGGTTTCCTCAAAAATAAAGCAATAACCAATCTACAGAATGAATAACTAAAACCACAGCAATCTGAATAGCTTACCCATTAGTAAATGTAATCCTTTGATTATTACTTCCTGAACCGTCATTCTTTTCCCCTGGATATTCTTTGCATAAATTCGAGACAAATTTATTAAAATAATAACTGTAAAAACAGTATAAATGTCCTACAAATAAACTTTCCTAATGTGCATTGCCTTATTTGCAAAATAAAAATATAACGCCAATGGGCTATTTTCCGGAAAGAGTATCAGAAAGTGTGAAATAAAAAGCTGCCCCTTTTCCCTCCTCAGACTCAACCCATATTCTGCCGCCATGATTCTCAACTATTTTCTTGCATAAGGCCAGTCCGATGCCTGTCCCCGGATATTTTTCTCTTTCATGCAGTCTCTGGAAAATCCCGAATATCTGCTCAAAAGACTCCGGGTTTATGCCAATCCCGTTATCCCTGACACAGAAAACCAGGCTTCTTCCCATACGTTCGAAATTAATATTAATGACCGGATTTACTTCACCTCTGAACTTAATTGCATTTGCAATCAGGTTTTGAAAGAGCTGATGCATCTGTGTCGGGTCAGCCTTAATTCCGGGAAGTTTATCTGCTTTGATCTCAGCCTTTGAATCGGTAATTGCAAACTCAAGATCTTTCAGTACGTTTTCAATTATTTGGTTCGGATCTGTTGGTCTGAATTCTTCCTTATGTGTAGTAATGCGTGAATATGTAAGAAGACCATGAATAAGTGCCTGCATTCGCTTTGCGCCATCACTAATATATTCCATATATTTGCTGGTTTGATCATCCAGGATACCTGTCAGCTTTTTTTCTAATAACTGTATGTAGCTTGTAATCATTCTCAGCGGCTCCTGGAGGTCGTGACTGGCTGCATAAGCAAACTGCTGCAGGTCAGCATTGCTTTTTTCAAGTGCTGCAAATGTCTGCTTTAAGATTTCCTCGACTATCCTGCGGTCGGTAATATCAATAATTGTCAGGTCGTATTTTAAGCCATCTTCAGAACTTTTTCCTTCAATATAGATAAACATTGAAGTACTGTCTTCAGTACTCAGCCTCAATTCGCAGGCTACCTTTGTATTGCTTTCAGATACTTTTTTGAAGAAATCGTCGAAGATGGATTTTGATTCTGCGGAAATGAAGGACCTGAAATTCCTGCCAATGAGCATGGAACGTTCCATTCCAAGTATCTTGGCAGAGCTGAAGTTCAATTCGCTGACAATGCCGTCCGGGTTAAGAGTTAAATATCCGGAGGGAGCAAAATCATAGAGTTCGAGATATTTTTCGGCGTTTATTTCAGCCTGGTCTCTTGCAAGCCTTAGTTCTTCGTTTATCATTTCCAGTTCGATCTGATGAACCTGTAGTTCATGCAGAAGTTTCAGCGTATTGGCTTCAGAAACAGATGGTTTTGTTTTATCCTGAATCTTCTTAAGCAGTTCTTCTGCTTTTTGGCGCAGTAATGCTGCCTCGGGGGAATTGATATTACTCTTTTTCATTAGATAATTCCAATTTATGAGGACTAAGTTTAGAGATGGTCTTATTGAGTTCGGCCTCAAGATTTTTTGCTTTTGTTATATCTGTAAAAGTTATAACCAGCCCGTCGATTCTGTCGTCTGTCGTACGATAAGGCATAATACGCACTGAGAACCACCGCCCGTCCAAAGTAGGAATGTCTTTTTCGGAAATAATAAGTGTACTCAATACTTCGCTGGCATCATCCGATATTTCCGGATATATCAGGTCAGACACCTGGTCGGTAAAAAACCTTCCTATATCTCTTTGTTTGAGCTTGAAAATTTTTGTCGTCAGTTTTGTGAATTTACGGATACGCAGGTCGTTATCAAGGAACAAAATTGCAATTTCGGTACTGTTGAGCAGGTTTACCATATCATTATTCACCAGGGTGAATTCATCGACTTTGTTCCGCAGTTCCATATTTACGGTTTGAAGTTCCTCATTAAGACTCTGCATTTCTTCTTTGGATGTCGTTAGTTCCTCGTTAGTCGACTGGAGTTCTTCATTTGTCGACTGCAGCTCTTCGTTTGCCGACCGGAGTTCTTCCTGTGAGGTCTGCATCTTTTCTAATGAGTTTTGCATCTCCTGTTTAAGATGCTGCAGTTCCATTTTTAGTTCCTCCTCATGAGGATTACCAGAAGCTTTCCTTTTTTTTGATTTCAGCAATTTCTTTTCTGTAATAGCCGGCACATCGGAAAACACAACTATTATCAAATCTCTTAAAGGCTCAGGCTTTTCAATTTTTTGAATAGTAAGATCCACAAAGTAACTTCTTGCATTATCTCTTATTTCGATATTACGGCAAACGATCTTTTCAAAATTCTGAAGCGCTTTGTGAAAAGCTATTGACAATTCGTTTCGCAGGCCCGGGCGTGCCATGGCAAAGATGTTCATATTTGCCTTGCCTGAGGCCGGCTCCAGATAATTTCCTGTACGACCGGTTATATAGAAAATGTCGCCATCCTTATTTACAAGAACACTGGCAGGTGCATAATGCTGGAGCAGCAGCTGATCTGCTAGGGACTGCATATTATCTGTAACTTTCATATTTAATGTTTTCGCAATGGTTTCAGTTTTGATTTTTAAAAAGGATGTTGGCAATTCAGACTGCATGTCCGGCGTCGTTGAAACTGATCGTTTGTAAAGCCTTAATTTTGCTTCGACAGGAGTAAACATTATCCTGTTATCTCCGTTGGATTCAGAATTGCCAAGAAGAAGGATTCCGCCGGGATTGAGACTATAATGGAACATCGAAATGAGTTTTCTTTGCAGTTCCTGCTCCAGATAAATTAAAAGATTGCGGCATGAAATCAGATCCAGCTTTGTAAATGGCGGATCTTTTATTACGTTCTGCTGTGCAAAAACCACCATTTCCCTTATTTCAGGCTTGACGCAGAAACCATCTTCGAAAGGATTAAAATAGCGATTAAGTCTCTCAGGCGTAATGTCCGAGGCAATATTGGCCGGGAAGAAACCTTTTCTGGCCCTGTTTATGGCATCAGCGTCAAGATCAGTTGCAAATATCTGCAGCTTTAAACGCTCATTTTGCTGCTTGAATCCGTCCATGGCTTCTCTGAATATAATAGCTAAGGAATATGCTTCTTCGCCTGTTGAGCATGCCGGCACCCATGCACGCAGCAAATAGCGGCTGGGCAGTCTCATAAATAGCTGAGGGAAAATCTTTTCTTTTAGGTATTCCCAAACAGCAGGATCACGAAAAAAATTGGTTACTCCTATCAGCAGCTCTTTAAATAAAATATCTAATTCGTTGGGGTTCTCCTGCAGAAAACGGATATAATGGGAAATCCTGTCTATTTTATGGATTCCCATGCGGCGTTCAATTCGCCGGTACACTGTATTCTTCTTATAAAGTGAAAAGTCATGGCCGGTCTGTGTTCTGAGAAGTATTATAATTTTATCCAGTGAATTACTTTCTTTTATCTCTTTACCATGTAAGGAGATTATTATTGGGATATGTTTTAAGAAAGCCAGGAGCTTTTTGGGCAATTCATCAGCCGGAGCTACAATATCAGCCTGTACTGCTTCGATAGCACTGCGGGGCATACCGCTGAATTTTGCCGATTCAGGGTCCTGAACCAGCACAATCCCGCCCAACTCTTTAATAGCACGCAGCCCGATACTTCCATCGGAACCCATACCCGAAAGAATAATTCCGATACTTCTTTCCTGAAGGTCCTCTGCAAGCGAACGGAAGAAGTAATCTACTGGCAGCCTTAAGCCCCTTTTTTCCACAGGGGCAAACAAATGAAGCGAGCCATTTAGAACAGACATGCTCTTGTTGGGGGGAATGATATAAACACAATTGCGCATTATCTTTAATCCGTCTGTCACCTGAATTACCTTCATTGATGTAAACCGCTGAAGAAGTTCAGGCATCATACCTTTATGGGTAGGATCCAGATGCTGGATTACAACAAAAGCCATACCGCTGTCTTCTTCCATATTGGCAAAAAATAGCTCCAATGCTTCCAGTCCCCCGGCCGAAGCTCCGATGCCGACTACAGGAAACTGTTCTTCTGCCTTAGGTCCAGTCTTAACCTTGTCCTTATGCTCCAAAAAGACACTACCGTTGGAAGTAAAACCATCCGATTTTTGTTTCCCTTCAGGAAGTACTGAAGTCTTTTTCATATTTTAATCTCTTCCCATAAAATCATTTTAAAACAGCAGTTTCGATGAACCAGAGTGCCGGATCACCTAAAATATATCTAAATGCTGAATGTAATGTAAGAAAAAAAAAGAAAAAATATTTTTCAATGTAATACCGGCATTATTTAGTTTATCCAGGGCCAAATAGTAACCATTCAGGCAGCAGTTCAGGTCCCCCGAATTCCTTCTATATAAGGCACAAAGAATTAAAGGAATGCGTGTTTGGGATCAGTTAACTTGCATAATTAGATCCGAATCCTTATTATAAGTAAATAATCAAACATCCCCAAGCCATGAAACCCAAAAAAGGACGTGAAAAATACGCGGTATTAGTTATCGAAGATAACCGCCTGCTGCGTGATGGCATTTCTGAGATCCTTGCCAGGCTGCCCGACATTAGCGTTGCGGCCGCAGTTGGCAATGGGGATAATATATTGCCGCTGATGGACAAATTCAAACCGGATGTTGTGCTGCTTGATCTTGGTTTAAGAAGCCGGAACAGCCTGGAAGTAGTAAAAGTAATTAAAAATCACTCCCCGGAAACCAAAATCATAGTCATGGATCTGATACCGCTGCAGAATGATGTCTTTGAATTTGTACAGGCCGGGGTCTCAGGTTTCACACTTAAAGATGCAGATATTACAGAATTTGTTAAAACCATCCGCTCAGTCCTTCATGGTGAAAGAGTTTTGCCTTCTAATTTAACCGGTTCGCTTTTTTCTCAGATTGTTGAACATGCAGTTAACGGATCCAGAACTTCCATAATCGTTGAATCGGTCCGCATGACAAAACGCGAGCGGCAGGTGATACTATTGATCGCAGATGGTTTTACCAATAAAGAGATTGCTCAAAAGCTTCATCTTTCAACTTATACCGTAAAGAGCCACGTGCATAATATCCTTGAAAAACTCTCGCTGCATACGCGTGTCCAGATTGCAAACTATGCTTATATTTCCCAGTCATATAAGACTGCCTCCGATGATATTTCATTAATCAGCGAGTAAATACCCGCATCCTTCTACCCATCCGAAAGAAGTAGCCCATTTATCATCCCTTTGGCCGATTGATAAGGAATTCCCTTACGCCGTATCTTGTTGGTGTAATGCAGATGTAAAATAAATTGTTATCATCGGGCTTTGTATATTAATCCGGGATAAATGATATGATAAAAATCAGGTTATTACTAGTCGAAGATAACCGCATGCTTCGTGACGGCATACTTGAAATCCTTAAGCCTCACAAAGATATTGTAATACTCGCCGCCTCAGGAGAGGGTAAGGATACGATAGCAAAGATCAAAAAGCTGAAACCCAATGTGATCCTTCTGGACCTTGGGCTGCGAAGTCAAAACAGCCTGCATATCGTTGAAGTTGTGAAGAAGGATTTCCCGGAGGCAAGGATCATCGTAATGGATCTTGCCCCAGTACAGGCTGATATACTTCAGTATATAAAAGCCGGTGCAAGCGGCTTTATTCTTAAGGATGCCTCACTAAATGATCTGCTCATTACTATAAGGTCTGTGGCTGAAGGATCCACCGTCCTGCCCGCTCTCCTTATCGATTCACTATTCTCCCAGATAGTTGATCACGCCGTAAGAGAAGGCAAATCCGGGATCAAAGATGCGGTCAGGATGACAAAGCGCGAACGGGAAGTGATTGAGATGCTTAGTGAAGGCATGAGCAACAAAGAGATCGGCCAGAAGATTCATATCTCCACCTATACAGTAAAAAGCCATATTCATAACATTATGGAGAAACTGGCATTGCATACACGACTGGAACTTGCAAACTATTCCTATACCGAACAGACACTAAAAATGATTGCCAGTAGTATTTCCATTGTCAATAATTGATCTTCCGGCATAAGTGCCTTAAACAGAACACTATTATAGAATGATTTTATTATGGAATTTATTATACTTCTCAAAGGGACCTTAATTGGCTTTATTATGGCAGTGCCCCTGGGACCAATTGGAATTATATGTATCCGCAAAACACTTACTGAAGGACGCCTGCGCGGATTAGTAATAGGTCTTGGAGCGGCAACTGCAGATCTGCTTTACGGTTCTGTTGCCGCATTTGGGCTAACACTTGTTTCTGATCTGCTGTTCAGTCAAAGGATTTGGATAAGACTCGTGGGAGGAGGACTGCTTCTATTCCTGGGTGTAAAGACATTCCTTAAGCAGCCGGCTGACCATAATAAGTATAATATTCACAGCAGCAGTATTATAAGATCATACCTGACCACTATTTTGCTTACACTTACTAATCCTTTAGCCATCTTCGCCTTTATCGCTGTGTTTGCCGCACTTGGATTAGGCTATAATCTCAGTAACTTTTCAGCAACGGCCCTGGTTTCAGGTGTTTTTGTGGGTTCAGCTTTATGGTTTTTATTGCTTAGTTCAGGTGTTATGCTTTTCAGAAAAAAGCTGGAGGTAAACGGGTTGCGCTGGGTAAACAAAATTGCCGGCGTCTTAATAGTTGTCTCGGGTTTTATTGCCATTGGAAGTTTGTTATGAATAGTAGTTTTAAGGGCATAGCATCCATGCTAAATCCTGAAAGAATGTTTTATCAGATAGAAAATTAAAACAAAAAGGAGAGTATATCATGAGTAAAAGTCAAAACAGTAAGAAAGGTTCAAAGAAGGAACCTGTAAAAACCATGCAGGAAAAAAAGAATGCTAAAAGAGAAAAGAAAGAGGCAAAGAAAAGCCATGGTCTCTTTGATCCACAAGCACGCTGAAAATCAGAGTGGATTTACTCATCCTGAAGATGTAACTCTTTTTTCATCCCTTTGCCTGATTTACACTTGAATGGCATCTGCTTAACTTAAAAGCAGATAAATAACGATAACCAATTTAACAAACATGGGCTCGTTAAAATACGAAATGATCCGGAACTTAAAAGACACGCAAGTGAGGAAAATATGTTTAAGAAGACAGTAATGATGATTATCCTTTTATTCACCGCCTTTGGCTTTATTAATGCACAAGGCATCGGCATAGGTATAGGCCCGCAGCTTGGATGGCAGAAATCCAGCAGTGCAGACAATGGCAGCCTGATGTATGGCGCAGCCCTGAGGCTCAGAATCTCGGATGCCATCGGTTTGGAAGGCTCGATTAATTACCGCTCGGAAGAATATGCAAACGGAGCACTTAATGTAAAAACATGGCCTATAATGATCACCGGTTTAATATATCCGGTCCAGTATTTTTATGGAGCTATTGGTATTGGCTGGTATAATACAACTTTCGATTATGGAAACCAGCCCATCGTTCAAACACTTCAGAACAATACACAACAGAATTTTGGATGGCATTTAGGCGCGGGCCTTGAAGTTCCTGCAAGCCAGACTGTGAATATTACCGGCGACATTCGTTATGTTTTTCTGAATTATGACTTCGGACAACTGGCACAGGCTGCCGGCAGTGGTGATCTTATAAGTAATTTCTTTGTAATTACAGTTGGTGTTTCATTCAGAATCCATATGTAAGTCATTGAATTTGAACAGATTAGCAAATATGCATTCGCTTTTTTTTATAAATAAAATTAACATTATAGGCTTTCTGAACTCCGGGGTTTGCGGAAAATCCCGGAATGATATTAATTATTCATAGATAAAATCAATATTTTATCTTGGTAATAACTGAGATAAACAGATCTGTTCCAAATCCATCCTGCCTATTACCTCACATTGTGCAAAGAGTAAGGATATCTAAGAACAATTAATAATCCGCCGCAGCTGATTCAGGTGAAAGAAACAGTGAATAACCCGGCTAAACGACATCCATTTTTCAGCAGGAGATGCTTAATCAGATGTATCTGAACAACAGATGGTCAGAATTTATAAACAGTATTTTTATTTCCGGCATATTGATATTCTTCAATTCAGAGTGCCTTACTGCCCAGGTAAAAAATACCCGGCCGGTTGATACCAGCACAACAGATACCAGCAAAACAATGGTTCAGGAAGTAAAAGACTTTTCAGAGAAGGATAATTTTTTCTCAAGACAATTGAGGAATATAATTGTCCATGATGATGAACTGCTGCCGGTAAGCCCTCCCCTGGATCCCGACAGGGAAATAGTAAGAAAATACACAGGAAAAGTAATAAGGAACATTTATGTTGAGAACCTTGACGTATTCGGGGCATCGGTAAGTAATCCGGGAGACTCTGTTCGAAGCTGGTTCCAGAATGGCGGGAATTCACTGCATATCAACACAAAAGACTGGATAATTAAAAATAAGCTGATTTTTACCGAAGGACAGGTCTTTATTCCATATGACATTCAGGAAAGCGAAAGGATAATAAGGCTAAGTCCCTATATTTATGATGTCCGCATTGTTCCCCGTGAGATCCGCAACAATAGTGACAGCATTGATATAATGGTCTATATACAGGACATTTGGAGCATCAACGGCAGCGCAGCATATAATAAGAGCGATAAGTCAGGAAGCGTTTCCTTTAATGATATAAACTTCCTTGGCTATGGTAATGAGTTCAAAGGCGGGGTCCAATTTGATCACTCCCTTTCGCATGGCTGGGACTGGGATGGCAGCTATACTTATAACAATATCCAGAGAACATTCCTTTCGGCAAAGTTTTATTATTCATCCGGTAAGGACCAGCAGCAGTATGGCCTTATGATAGGCAGGGATTTCTTTTCGCCCGTTATAAGCTGGGCGGGAGCCATAGCGCAGGACTGGCAAAACGTCAGGTACCCGGAATTAAGAAACATACAACAGCGGGTAGAAACTATAAGATTAAACCGTCAGGACTACTGGCTCGGCTATGCATTTGATATAAAATCCTTTGATCCGGCTGCAGTAAACCAGAACAGATTCAATATTGCGGGCAGAATTACGAGAACTGTTTACAGCCAAAAGCCGGATTTCGATACGATGAACATATTTCAGGACAATACATTTTACCTGGGGCGCATCGGATATTCATACAGGACTTACTATCAGGACCGCTTTATATTCGGGCTGGGCAGAACAGAGGATATTCCACTTATTAATATGATGGAACTACTCTTCGGATTGGAAAAAGGGGCCAATACCAGCAGACCTTATTACGGATTGAAAACAGGTTATAGCTTCTATAATGATGACCTTGGCTATCTATACGGGGGTTTTCAGACCGGAGCATTCCGCAGTCAGGAGAAATGGCTCAACAGGACATCCGTCATGGAACTGCTCTACTTTTCAAAACTAAATTCAATCGGGACGTATAAATGGCGCCATTATATTGGGAGCAGATATTCATACAGTTATGATCCCTTAAGGCCACAGGATATCCTTAACATCAATAATGAAGACGGTCTCAGAGGCTTTTCAGACGGTGACTTAAAAGGGAATAAAAAACTGATACTTAATTATGAGAATGATATTTTCGTGCCGCTTAAATTCCTGGGTTTTAAGCTTGCAATTATTACTTTCGCTGACTTTGGCCTTATTGCTTCAAGCAACAGTTCATTATTTTCGAGTAAGCTTTACCAGGGATATGGCATCGGGTTCAGGATAAAAAATGAACACCTTATTTTTCCACCTTTCCAGTTCATGTTAGGTTTATATCCGAATACACCGGATACAGATGGAAAACACCTCAGAATGTTCCGTCAAAGCTCTATATATTACCACTTCAATCAATTCCAGTTTTCGGCACCCTCGGTTATTTCAACCGAATGAATCCGGCATTTTAATTGTCTGTCGTTATATTTAATACTTCCTGGGAAATTGGTCTCAAAAGATATAT
>JBLMZM010000257.1:0-13125 GCA_050258815.1 Ignavibacteriales bacterium | reverse complement strand
GATGCTTAACGGCATACCATCTATAAATTCAAATGAAATAAATCCGTTGTTAATCCCATAGGCAATGGGGGAGAACCCGGCTGCGGCGAGTTTCTGCGCGCGTTCAAAGAGCAGCCTGCCGTAAATCCCGAGTCCTGCAAACTTCAGCAGTATTTTACTGCCGGTTTTAGCTCCATTACTTTCCGGAGCTACTTTGCCGGATGCTATGGTGCACAGGTATTTCCTTTGTTCAAAGTTCCGGTAAATGGCAGGACTCTCATCGCTGTTTTTATAGAACATGCTGCGCCAGCTGCCGGCAGAAATATCCTGAATACTTTCACATGTTAAATTTGCGGGAAGCAGCGAGGAAAGATTCACTGCATGTTCGAAGTCAGTTACATATTTTTTGTGCATCTGCCATGTCAATCTGGACTCCTCAGAAACGAAGCTGCTTCCGTCGGAATTCCAGCTGGGAAAAAGTATAATCCTGTCACGGGGTACACCGAGAGATGATAATTTGTCAGCCGTTGAGCAGAGGGACGATCCGCTAAGTCCGGGACCTTCATCAACAATTAGAAAATGATTGCCGCTTTGTGATCTGATCAGTTCTTCCAGGTTTGCTGACAGGCTGAGCTTTCTGGAAAAGAAAAACCCCCTTGGCCTTACTGAAAATGTTGTTACACTGCATCCCATCTTAATTAGCAGGGCAGCAGTTACGGCAGATAAACTGGTACCAATGCTCCTGATGCCAATAACTGTAACCCCAACAGGGTGCTCCTGTTCAAAAAACTTCATTGCAGATCTGACATACATCTCAGGGTATAAAGAGTAATATGCATAACCTTCCGGAACACCGGATATGACAGGGGATGGGAGGGGAAGGCTCTTCAGACTTTGAAGTTTTTCCGAAAAAGAGTGTGTCCACATCTTTACAGCTTCAGTATTGCCTTCCAGTGAATTAAGAAATACATGGCCTGCTTCCAGTGAAAGTTCTCTGAGACTGCCGGAGAAGTGATCGTTCCTGTCAGTTTCCTCTGACAGGTGATCAATCAGTGCCGCTTCAAATATACCGGTACTGATGAGCAGTTCCACCGTACTGTTGTGCCCCTTGAATCCGGATAATTCGAGTTCATGCAGTGTGCTTTCGGTGTTGTTAAAATATTCATCAGCAGTAAGAGTTTCCTTATGGTCTCCGTATACTATCATAATCATCAAAATGGATTAAGATCCGGTAAATTCCCGGTATCGTTGATGCAATGAATTTTTGCCTCCCACTGATCGAGTCCTATTACACTGAATGAAGCCGTATTTATTTTTATTCTCAGTATAAAATCAAGAGGTATTCCCGCAAAATGTGCAATAGCGGTTTTTATAGGGTCACCATGGCTGAAAAGGGCGATTGTTCCGCGGGGATGTTCATCCCTGAGGCGTACTAACTGGCCGGTCATCCGCTTCTGAACGTCCGCCATCAGTTCGCCTCCCGGGGGGCGGGTGCCGCTGCGGAAGGTATGGAAGAGTTTCCATCTTTCCAGGGGCTCAAGCTCTTCAAAGCTTTTGCCCGTCCAGTTTCCGAAATCAATTTCGATTATATCATCAAGGATGACTATCTCTTTTTTCTGGCGCTTTGCAAGGGGTCCGGCAGTCTCCCTTGCTCTTTCCAAAGGACTGCTGCAAATCAGGTCAAAAGGTACCTTGTCAAGTCTTTCTGCCAGCCGGCCGGCCTGAAGCCTGCCTTGTTCACTCAGGTGCACTCCCGGCAGGCGTCCCGGAATCGAACTTCCGGCAGTGGTATCCCCATGCCTGATCAAATAAAAAGTTGTCATATAGATCTCTGTTTTTAAGGGTTGTCTTTAATGTGTGTCTTTGTGATATTCAGACGGTAACTGTTCCGGTTTACTGCACCCCAGTGGTATTTGTACGGTTCCGCCCCCTCAAGGAAATCAAATTCCTTTATACCGTCACCAATGGCCTTCTCAATTATCATAAAAATGCAGACAGAACCGGGACTGTATTTCGAAAGCTCAGGATCGAACCCGCCGATGTAGAAATACAATCTTTTTTTTAAATGCAGTGAATATACGGTTGCGGCTATTCTGCCGTTATGTTTAAGCGCATATAGACAGAGCAATTTATTTCCCAGTAATTCCCGGGCAGCATCCTTATGAAAATCCTGAACAACTGTATCATCAAGCACGCCCTTGTTTATACTTCTTTGCTGCCAGCTGGCCTTGTGAAGTAAGAACAACTGCTCCAGGTATACATCCAGGTTGAAGTTATCCGCACAATCGAGTGTAAGGGTTCCAGAGGCTTTGAGCATCTTTATCGCTCTCTGGATGTTCTTTCTGAAGGATGAACCAAGCATCGAAAGAAATGCATCAATGGAACCGGGCAGTTCTGTGACCGGGCATACTTCCTGCATATTAACGGCGCTTTTTAACCCGGGCGGCATTGGTGTGTTAAGCAGGAGGCTTGCCTTCAGTAATCCCTGCAGGTCAAAGAAATCCCACTCTGAGGCGTGCTCTGCTGAATATGCAAGGATCTTATCCAGGACCAGCTGCTCCATTCCTTTATAAAGGAGTATATCCAAATAATCCGTATTCCCCGTACCAATAAATGTTACCTGACGGTGATTATGATAATCAAAGATATATAGCGGTGCCAGCCCAACGAGCCTCTGTCCATGAAAAACTGCAATGGTCCAAAGCCTGTCGTTGCCAAAATGTTTCCACCATGGTATCAGCCAGCCCGGAGATTGAAAGGGGGTAGCATATGTGCAGTTGTTAATCAATTCCTGCCATGCTTCAGATAACGAATTAAATTCATCCGGCCGGGTAATTATTCTCACGTCCAGGCTTTCCGGGTTCTCATCTGTTGGCATATTTTTTACCTGCCTTATCTATTGAGTGCAGCAATGGGCTATTTCCCAGGATAGAATTATATAGTGAAATGTAACTGCCGATCATTTTCTCTGAGGAAAATCTTTCCCTTGCCGTTTGGCGGCAAACTTCCGGATCGATCTCTTCAGCCCTCTTAATTGCTTCGGCCATTTCTTCCTTACTATTTACAAGGAAGCCGGTTCTGCCGTTTTCAACAATTTCTGAAAGTGCCCCGGAGGGAAAGGCTATTACTGGCGTTCCGCAGGCAAGGGCCTCCATGGCAACCAGTGAGCTTGTTTCGGGGACCAGGCTTGGTATCAGTACGCACCTTGCTGCAGCAATCAGTCTTTTCTTTTTTTCAGGACCTACAGGACCAATGAACCTGTATGATTTCCCGTCCAGTCTCGGCTGTATTTCCCTGTAGTAATATTCCCTGTGGTATTCATAAGGAAAGAGTTCGCCAGCAATGATGAGCGGTATATCTGCCATCTTTGCGGCATCGAGTGACACATGGTATCCTTTTTCCCAGCAAATGCGTCCCAGTGAAAGTGCATAGTTATGTTTGCCAACCCTTATATCATAATTTTCCAGCTGAATCCCATTATTGATATAGGTTGTTAAAGAGGGCATAGCTGGGCAGCTTTCAAACTGGCTGGCTGAGACACAGTTAAAGAAGACACCGGGACCCGCAGCACAAAGAACTTCTTCTGGATACCAGGATACCGGAAGGTGAAGTGTTACTAGCACGGGCACATCCGTCTGCGGAAGGTAGCTGCTGAAATCTATCCCATGCATATGTATCAGGTCTATATCCCATCTTTTCAGCGATTGTTCAATAGCAATTTTATGCTGCTCCTCAATGAAATCACTGACCAGTGGGTCAATAGATCCATGGACTCCGGGAGTTTTTACCAATGTGCCCGAAACCACAGAGCCTTCGCACGCAATTACTTCTGACCTGTGTCCAAGGCGGGTCAGGGCCTCGTCTATCATTCCCAGCACCTGCTCTGCTCCTCCTGCCGTATCCGGTCTTACCGGAGCAAATGGATATGCTACACTTAAAACGTTTAATTTCATATGGCTTTGGTGCCCCTTCTTTTGGAATAAAACTTACAGGTTGTTTTGAATACCGAGTACCTTGAGGGCACTTAAAGCATTGCTTCTCCACTGTGCACCGTCAATTCCCCAGTTAAAGTATTCATAATACAATTTCCCTTTATGCGGGGGAATTGAAAAGTCATATCCGGGTGCATACCTGAAAGATTCCTTGTTGCCTCTGAACGCACTCAGAGTTTTTTGTTGTGTAACAAAGCAATCCAGCATCTTATTTTTCAGCGTCATTTCCTGCTCAGACAGAATCAGGGAGCAGCTTAAAATATTTTTATATGGAAGGAACTCTGCTGTAATAATAGAACCCTCATTTCCGTGATAGGATGTGAATTCAATAATCACAGGAGGCATATTTCCTTTTTTTCTGATCAATCTGCAGGCAGCGTGTACCGCAAAAGCCGTGGAGTCATGATCAGGATGGCCGCCTTCATAAGGATGGGTAAGTACAATATCCGGCATTAGTTCTTCCAGCACCCCCTTTATACATTCAGCTGCTTCAGCCAGGCTAAATGAAATACCCTGATCCTTAAAGCCAAGGCATCTGCATCTATCCCCGCTGATGCCTGCAAGGTGAAGGGCCCCATACAACTCCTGCCTGCGTGCTGAGGAATATTCCTCCATGCCTGATAGTCCTGCCGAAACAGCGTCCATCATGTTTTCAGGAGCGCCGTCTGTTGAATGAATAATGCTGAAGTTTTTAAGCAGTGGCAGTCTCCCGGAAGCGCCAATGACCTCATCATCAGGATGAGCAGCAATGATTAATGTATTCTCATAAATATCGCTGCTGCCGCAAATAATCTTTAACTTGTCGTTACTATAAATTTTGTGCTGTAAGCTGTACATTACTATTCAGTCTGCACTTTCTGTTTTGCATATAAAAGATTAATGGCCTCTCTGTAGCCGTTCAGCGTACCGACGTCCACGTACGATTGACCCGTGCGAATTCCCTTAGCCTTTCCGCCAAAATGGATATAAGCATTGACCAGGGTGCCAAAATACTCATCCGTTTTTTCCCTTGAGACCCAAAGCCTGAAAAGGTTGTGCAGTATATTGCCTGACATCTTAAATGCGCCCCATACCCAGCTGCTGGAGGCATCCTTTTGCTTGACCTGAATTTTAAGAACGTTGTCGTTTTTATCTGTAACCACGGCGTCAAAAAACTCAGGATGTTCGACGGGGAAGAGCAGGAAGGAGAGTATTTCATCCGGCAGGTCGCACAATCCGGTTTCAGGAAACCATATTGTATCAGGCAAACCAATAAGCACATCCTCGTCAGGGTCGATGAAAGGCAGCGCGCTGAAAATGGCATCGCAAAGACCTCTGGGGTGCTGTTGAACCGTATAGCAGAAGTGTGCTGCAGGTGTGCCCTCGCCATAGTATTCCATTATGTCGGATTTGCCTGGTGATATAACCATGCATATTTTTCTCGCACCTGCAATCACCATACGTTCCACCAGGTATTCGCTTACGGCACGCGGCCGTTCGGTATTACCTTCAAGCCTGCTGCCAACCGGCAGAAGTTCTTTTGAAAAAGCCAGAGGCTGAATTCTGCTGCCCGAGCCGGCAGCCGGAATAATTCCCCACATATTAATTCTCCTTTCTGTTCCCGGTTGCATAATACGAATCCAGTATTGCTTCCAGATCATCCACTCTTTTTTCGGCCGTGTGTTCATTAAGCACCCGTTCACGTGCAGCTTTGATTATCTGATTTCGTTGGTGCGGATCCATCAGCATTGCATCGATAACTTCTTCTGTACTTTTGACTGTAATAATCTCCGATCCTGGTTTAAAGAAATTATCCAGCCCTTCCCAGTTATCGCTGATGATGGGCACACCGCATGCAGCCGCTTCAAAGAGGCGGCCTGACGGGCAGAATCCCATTTCTGCCATGGCGCCGCGGGTGATATTAAGAGTAAAACTGGACGAGCAGTAAAATGCAGGGTGGTCAGGCGGTGGAATGTGTGCCAGGTACCAGATGTTATCTTTCCAGGGAAATTCTTCAGGGTACATCGATCCGCCAATAATAAAACGCTTATGAGGCAGCAGGGAAGCAGGCTCAATAAAATATCTGACAAGCATTTCCTGCCGGTCCTGTGCATAGGTGCCAAGATACGAGAGGTCGCACCTGTATTTTTCCACCGGCTCTACAGGTCTGTGTGCTGCAGGATCCGCGCTTCCATAAAGCGGGGCTACGTGTCTGGCTCCCAGAATGCGTTTAAGTTCAGTGAGGGCAACGCCTCCGGTATAGCTGAGCACAAGGTCAAAATCCTGCAGCCCGCGGGGACCAATATAAAATACATCCTGCCCCGACTCCAGGCGTTTCAGGGTTACGGGTGAATCGAGATCATAGAATATTTTCAGACTTGCACGGGATGTGAGCACAAGTTCACCTGCTGTAACTGCATCGGGGCAATATGAAGTCACCATACCTATATCAGCATCTGTTAAATGTTTTCTTGCCAGCTGAACTGCATCCTGCCACTGCGGATAAAGCACTATTTCAACCCCCGGCAATTCATTCAGATCCCTCTGTGAAGCATAGTAAGGCACGTCATGTTCAAAGAATACGATCCTGTAACCCCGGCGGACCAGGGCGCTGCAAAGTCCTCTCCAGATCGTTGCGTGCCCGTTTCCCCAGGAAGAACTAATAGTTAATCCGAAAATAACAATCTTCATAATTATCTACCCTTAAACAGAGCTTAATCGTTAATAATCATTCCTTCAGGGTATCCCTCCTGATAAGGGGGATCATTTAAGTCCTGCCTGAATTGCCGGAGTCTTTTCCTGCAGAACATACCGTTTTACAATTTCCCCGGCGAAATATGCAAACTCACCCGGATCCTCGGGAGGACTGGTGTGGTGCGGTCTTTTCCCTCGGGAGGGGGGAGTAAAACAAAGTGTTATAGTTGTATCGAACTCACTGATTGCTTCCATCTGCCTGTCAAACCATTCCAATGCATTAGGGCGGAACCAGTCGGCCCAGCTGATGCCTGTTCTCAATTTTTTAACTTTCAGTTTTCGCAGCCATTCAACAATTAGATCCAGCCGGTGATCTTCAAAATGGATCCACTGGCAGATGCCCATTTCGGGATTAAAATATTCAATGGAAGGTTTAGGTGTTCCGTCTGCGCGGATGAGTCCCATATAAAAGTGTCTGTAATATGAGCTGCCTTCACTCTCCTTGTGCCGCGTGGTCGCTTCCCAGGCAGGGGGCAGGTCGAGCAAACTGTACCAGTAAACGCGTTCAGCTTTTCCGAGCAGAAGTTCTGAAGTCCTCTGAAGACCGAATACCTGCACCTCATCAGCTCCGAAGGTAGAAACACCAACTTCAGTAACCCAGATTGGAAGTTCTGCCACTGATTCAATTTCCTCAACTTTCTTTGGCCAGTCATTTATCTGCCAATGGTTCCAGTCGAGGGGAAACCCGTGTATTCCCACCGCATCCAGGTGGTCAAGAAGTCCGTACGCCTTCATCAATAAAATGAATTGCGGATCAATAGGGGAAATACCGCCAAGAACCAGTTTTAATTCAGGAGCGAGCTTTCTGACAACTTCTGCAGTTATTCTAATCATATAGCTGAATTCTTTCCATTCGGGATCTATCTGAAAGTCCCAGTGTGAAATATTATTAGGTTCGTTCCAGAATTTTATTGCTTCAATCATCTACACTACCTTTCTTAAGAATACTCCGGTTAAACTTCATGAAATCCCGGTGTCATTTAATTTATTTTTATGTGCCGTAAGTTTTCAGATGCACTCAAAAGTTCATTTTGGTCAAATAATGTTCCCTTATATTTTGCATGGCGGCATAAATAAATTTCATGATCGGGGCGTGATATTACTTTCAGGCCGCTGGACCTGAGCATTGCTTCGACTGCAGAGTGGTTTGGTGCCCACCAGTTTGTGTTGTCACCGGCAAGGCTGTTTTCAATGAAAGCCATCTTAGGCCATCCTGATTCGAGCATCATCTTTCTTTCTTCTATTTTAAGGTCCTCTACCTGCGGAGCAACGTCCTCACCGGGCATGGTGAGTGTCTGAAAGACGAGCATCCTTGTGAATCTTTGTGATACAATATCAAGTGCAAGCAGGGGATATCTGAGGTGATAAAATACGCCCATAAACAGCACGAGGTCATAAGGAGTACTGGAACGGGCCAGGTCATAAATCTGCATGTTCCTGAATCTTATCCTTCCACTCAGTCCGAAAATTTTCGCAGCCCACCTTGCCTGTCTCAGGTAATGATTGTCAAGGTCGATGCCAGTGACCAAGGCTCCGCGTTTTGCCAGCTCAAAGCTATAGAATCCGGCATTGCATCCTATGTCGAGAATTTTCCATCCTTTCAGGTTTCTGGGCAGGTGTGTGGAAATTTTCTTCCACTTAAATGATGGGAAATCCCCAAGCGGATGATCCGGAGCGGTCTGTGTTCCATCCGGCAGGTGCAGGTTGTGGAACCAGGGACCTATATCCGCAATTTTCCGTTCCAGCGGGGTGCTCGGATTTTTAATAAATGTCTCTAAAGTTTCTATCATTATACTGAATCCTAATCCTGTTTTTAATCTCAGAGGTGATCATTCCTTATGAATCTGTTTATGAGCAGTGGTGCCTAACAATTCAGTGATATAATTTTCCAGCTGTTCGGCTCTGTGTGCAGCCGTATGCCCCTGAAGTGTACGTATCCTGGCATTTTCCCCGATCCTTCGGCGTTCATCCTCATCCATAGTTTTCAGATATTTCAGAGTGTCTTCCGGCGAGCGGCTGATCAGGATTTCTTTCCCGAAAGTGAAAAATGTATCCAATCCCTCCCAATAGTCACTGATAATAGGCGTTGAGCAGGCTGCAGCCTCAAAAAGTCTGACACTGGGTGAATAACCCGCACGTATCATATCGGAGCGGGTAATGTTCAGGGTAAAGCGCTGTGAATTATAGAACTTCCGGTGCTCTGAAGGGGGCAGGTGATAGATGCGTTCCACGTTTGCGGGCCATTTTATATTGTCCGGGTACTGAGGTCCTGCAACTATAAAGCGGCCTTCATTCCAGTTCACTGCCGGCTGCAGCAAAAGTCTGTCGAGCACGGGCTGGCGGTCATCACTATAAGTGCCAAGATAGCCCAGGTCATATTTCAGTACAGCCTTTTCAGGATAATACTTTTCCGGGTCCACGGAACAGTATAATTCTCTTGCCATGGGAGAGCCGAAATCCTTTTCCAGTCTGCCTAATGTAGGTCCTCCCGTAAAAGAAAGATAAAGGTCATAACGGGGGATCAGATCCGGTGTCAGGTACTCATAGTCCATTCTCTGAAGTTTTGCCAGTGTAACAGGAGTATCAATGTCGTAAAAGGCGGTCCTTTTTGCAGTCATATTTATCCATTCACCGATCTCAACACCTTGGGGCACATATGATCCGACTATCACCAGGTCAGCATGTCGGATCTTGCTGGTGAAACGGTCCTTCAGTTCCTGAATACCGGAATAGATCTCAGTACAACCGAAAGGCGGTTCAGGCATATCCCTGTTGGAAGCATACCAAGGCAGGTCGCGTTCAAGGAACAAAACCTGGTGGCCGCGGGCTACGAGTTCACGCATAAGTCCCCTGTAAGTAGTTGCGTGTCCGTTGCCCCAGGATGAGGTAATTGAGAGACCAAGTATTACGATATTATATTCCTGGTGTTGCATTATTTTGCCTCCCTGCGGGTTTCAGGTTCCTCAAGCAGCAGTGTTTCCAGCTGTACGGCACGGTGGGTATAAGTGTGTTCGGCCAGAACTCTTTGCATGGCGGCATGCCCGATTGCCTTTGCCTTGTCAGGCTTCAGGCTGCCCGCTATTTCGGCAATCTCCTCGCCGCTATGGGCCACCAGAATTTCTTTGCCGGGCTCCAGGAAGTGTTCAATTCCTTCCCAGACATCTGTAATGATGCATGCTGAGGCACCTGCAGCCTCAAAGACCCGTGTAGCTGGTGAGAAGCCGTACCTGGCCATGCTTTCGCGGCTGATATTCAGCACTGCCAAAGGAGTACAGTTGAATGCATTATGATCTTTGGTATAAATGTGTCCCAGGTAATTAACATTCGGAATATCGGGTGCCCATTGGTCCCATCCGCTGCCTCCCAGGAGGAACCTGGATTCGGGGAGCAGCTGCGCCGGTTTAAAGAAAAACTCCCACACCCTTTGTTCCCTGTCGGGCATCCTGTTGCCAAGAAATCCCAGTGTCCCTTTGAACCTTTCATCAGGCGGTACGGGGTAATGTGTTGAGGGATCCAGGGCATTATATACCGGTATGCATCTTTTCGCCCCCAGGTCCATATAAGCCTTAATAACAGGGCTGCCCCCGCCATAGGTGAGAATAAGGTCATAGCTGGGGATCAGCTCCCTGAACGGATCCCGGGGATCGTTCTGAACGCGGTCAAGTGTTGCAGGTGCATCCACATCCCAGAAGGCCACCATGACAGATTTATCCTGAAATCGCAGTACCTCTTTCTCAAGAAGTGAGTCGAAGATGCCGACGCCGCTTGCTTTTATGATAAGGTCCATTCCGCTTACACTCTCAAGCACCCTGTAAGCATCAGAGTCATCCAGGGCAGGATAAACAACACTGCGGGTGTATTCGGGATCGGGTATATCCCTGTGCTGCTGGCGTTCAAAAGCATCGGGCTCATAGAATGTTATATTATGTCCTCTTTCATGCAGGGCTTTTAATATTCCCCTGTAATATGTTGCTGCACCGTTCCAATAAGCAGATACCAGGCTGGATCCGAAGAAAGCTATGTTCAACCCTCTTTTCATCTTAACCCTCATTTCTGTTTGCATTTACTTCCGATGGATTATTCAGGCTGTCTTTATCTATTATTCCTGTGATGGAAAGCTCCTTGTATATCTGCATGAGTTCTTTTACCCTGTGTGAACAGGTATGCCGCCTGAGAATAGTCTCACGCCCATGCCTAGAGAGGTCACCAGCCAGGCTGCTGTCATTCAGAACGTCTTTGAGCAGTCTTTTCATTTCATTGCCGTTACGGGCCATCAGAAAATCCTTTCCAATGGTGAACAATCCCTCGGTGTCCTCCCATGGGGATGACACGAGGGGAATACCGCAGGCAAGAGCTTCAAAAGGCCTGATGGTTGGAATTCCGCGTAATGATGCCACATACGGCCTGCGGGGAACGTGTATTGTAACTCTGAATTCTGCAAATGCCCGGGGGACCTTAAAGTTTGCCAGCCATCCCTTGAATTCAATCCCGGATCCGTTCAGGTCCTTAATTGCCTCGTCGGGATACCGCACGCCATATACGCGGGCCTTCAGGCCTAAGGATTTAACAGGCTGAAGCAGATATTCATGCAGTTCTTTGGTCCTTTCCTCATCACCCCAGTTCCCGATCCAGATCAGATCACCCTGTTTTATAACATCCTCAAATGGATGAAACATCCTGACGTCTGCAGCCTCATGCCACGTCCAGGCCCTTTGAATCCAGCCATTCTTAAGGTAGATATTTCTTATCACCTCTCCATAGGCGAGTAATCCGTCATATTCCGAAAGGTCATACGATCCCATGCTTTCAGGATCGGTAAGTGAACGGTGATGAGTATCGTGGAAAAGAAGCCTGTATCCGGTATTGAGTTTTCTGTGCTGACCGATACGGCTGACCAGCTGGTGCTCATTCCATTCATGAACTATCACCAGCTGAGCACCATCCAGCTCACGATCCAGGTCAATGGTGTCAGGGGAATACTTGAAACTGTAAAGACCCGGGTAATATTTGTGGAATTCTTCCACTGGTTCACTGCCATATTCTTCAATCAGGTGCTGAAGGCTCCAGCCTTCAGCCGGTTCATATACTTTTAATTCGTGACCCCTGTCGATCAGTTCCGCAACTATTCCCCTGAGGAAGTGTGCATTCCCGTGATTCCAGTCAGAAACAAGTGAGTGATAAAACATTACAATACGCATTTATACCTCAAAATAATCGTTGCAACAAAAACCTGTTATCCATTAAACCCGGTTGGAAAATGCTCAATCGATTCCGGAGCGCATTTCCTGCTTTTGCGGGACCAACGGTGGTGCGGGTGCCGTGGAGCGGATAAATCAGGCTTACATATAATTTCCTATCCTGCTTCTGTCTTTTCCGGGTTTAGATCTCCGGGCATCCAGCATGCTTTTGTACAAGGCCAAATATTCCTTTGCCATCCGTTTTGGTGAATAACTTAGTGCACGTTTACGGGATTTACTGATGTATCTTTGCCGGAGCATTTCATTATCTGCCAGTTTATTGAGTGCAAAGGCAAGTGAATCGTAGTCATCGGGGGGCACGAACCAGGCCGCTCCTCCCCACACTTCCCTCAGACTGGGTATGTCCCCCAGAACGAGTGCACAACCTGCCAGTGCCGCCTCCAGGGCCGAAAGCCCAAAGGGTTCGTACCGTGCAGGTAAAGCAAAAATTGAGGCCCTGCTCATCCAGGAGGCCAGATGTCTGGCCGGCAGCCTGCCCAGCCAGCCAACGCCTTCAAACTCAATAGACCTGCCATCGGGATCTTCTTTTTCGCCTGCCACGTATACCGGCCAGTTAAGGCGGGGAGCCGTGCATGCAAGGGCGGAAACATTTTTTGCTTCATCCCAGAGCCGGCCCGCCGAAAGAATAAAAGGGGATTTAATACCCGGCAGAAATTCACCGGCCTTTCTGGCATTATAAATTGCCCTGGTTTTATTAAAAGGGCCATAGTGCTTATTAAGTACTGACAGCATTGCATTAGTTGGCGCCGTAACTGCATTGGCACCCTGAATACCCCTGGTGACCTGTTCTTTATACTCGTACCACATTTCGGACGGTGGAGTGCCTTTGACGGCATGATACCATGAGTAAACGCAGGAATGGGCTACTACCAGGACAGGCGCCTGCCATTGCAGTGCTGCGTGTGCATAGTCATTAAGGTGAATAATATCAGGCTGCAGCAGGTTTCCCAAGCCCAGGAGCCATTTACCCGCTGCTGCCACGTCCTGCCAGGGGTTATCCATCCATTCCAGCTTGTAGCTGCTTTCGAATAGTTTTATGTTCTGAATCCGTTTAGCTGCCTCTCTCTGCTGTCCGGTAAGGGGGGCTCCCATTGTGGCCAGAAAAATCCGGATACCATATGGCTGCAGCGCCTCTGAGAGTTCAAGTGCATACGTCCATACTC
>JBLMZM010000256.1:0-2908 GCA_050258815.1 Ignavibacteriales bacterium | reverse complement strand
AATAATGCCACTGGCAGAAACAGAATAATAAATATAGCTCTCATTAAATTCAGCTTCACTTTAATTTGAAATAAACTGCGTTAACATCATCCCTCGAGGAATTCGATATTATAAGGGAGTTATCCGGCAGAACAATAACGCTCTTGACCTCGAAACCAATTGCAATCTTCCTGACAAGGTTTAATGTTTTTATGTCGTAAATCTCAATGTTGCTGTACAGATTTTCTTTCGTGATAACAGCTTCAATATTCTCATTTCTGCCCGACTGCAGAATGCTGCTTGCAAGCTGCTTTTGCTTGATCACGTTCAGATTCTGGTCGCAGATTGCAATGCTGCTTGCCTTTTCCACGAACACAGTTGAATTGCCCAGAGCAGAAAGATTTCTGAGGTCGGGAAGGCTCATCAACTCTGCCGTTTTAATGTTATCAGGGTCCGTGGCATCAATTTTATAAACTGCAGAACCTATATATCTTTTGTAATATGCCATCCCTTTTCCATCTGAGGTCAGCAGGCTTCCAAAATTCCTGCCTTCCTGAAAATCAACTTCTCTTAAGAAAGTGCAGCTGTTCAGGTCAAAGAGCCCCAGAAATCTTTTCGCCACATCATAATATCCGTAAGAGACCAGCAATAGACCGGGATATATTTCCTGAAAGCTTAAATCTTCTACCGCCTGCCTTGCCAGAGGATAAGAGTTGAATGATGTAATTGTATTATTTACTGTTATAATATTCAAAGGCCCCATTGCATAATCGTATGCACAAACAACCTTGTCTGCTTTCGAAGTAAGAAGCATTTTATTCAGTGCGGTACTGCTGAGCGTGCCGTAAACAGTATTTGTAGACAGGTTAACGTGTTTTATCTTATAATCTTTCTGACTGAAAAGGATTAAGCTTCCATCCTTGTTTGCAACAAATGAATTCATGCGGATGCTTTCCTTAAAAGGCAGTTCTGTAAATATGGATAAGTTATCAAAGCTCACAAATTTTGAGGCATAGGTACTGTAGATGCTGTTTGTGATAACCTGGTAGGAAGCTATCTGCTTGCCATAAATATCAGGGTAGCTGTTATCTCGGTACATTGTAATTTTGCTGTCTGAAATTACTGCTACAGTATCAATTTGATTACTTATATTCCTTACGACCTTGTAATTCTTAAAGAATATATCCTTACTTTCCTCCCAGTGGATTTCAGGCTTTTCATTTACCTCTATATTTTTAATTTCCGTTTTAAGGCTTTCAGCCGAATAGGTTATGAATGGCACACCGAAGTTAAGCGTGCCTATATTGTTCAGCGACAGGAGGCCTTTATTTTGGGCAACTACACTGACTACCATTACATGCCTGCCATCGCTGTATTCGCCGGGCTTTATCGTATAGGAAAATGTGTAACTGTTTGTGTTGGGGACGTCGAAACTGAGTTTCAGCTGCTCATCAATAAAGACATTTATACGCTTCATTACAAAATCATTTTTTTCAATCCTGAGCTGAATTGATTCTTCATCCGTATAGGCCTTCGTGCTGTCGTAGTTGCTCACAAATAAATAGCCGTTAATTTGCTTTTCGGCATCCTTGTTATAAAATCTCTCCGGCTCCGTAACTTCGCACGAAACAAAAATGAAGACGGTAAAAATGTAAATTACAGATAAAAGTAATTTCATAAATATAAGCAGCTTCTGGTTATTTTGATTGTTGTTCCTTTGATTTCTCAGACTGGATTTTTCTTATCTTACCTTCCGGAGTTATCACATATATCCCTTTTTTTGTTGCTACACGATGCTCTGCCGGAAACTTTCTTAACAAAACATAAAGTACATCCGTCTCAACAGGGATATCTGTCACAATGGCACTGCTTAGCGTGGCATTGATTTCCTGTGTTTTATCCTTAACATAAGGCATGTTCAATATGGCCTCATGCAGTCTTAATGTATCGGTTATAGAATTACTCTTTGTATTGAAGGTATATCTTACATCCCCGCCAAAACGGTAAGTATCGTAGGAAGCCTGCGCGGGATAATAATATAAATACAGATTGTCTGAACCTGAGGGAATAACGGCAAAGTTATAAGGCTGCGCCTCGGGCTTTACAACCTTAAACATTTTTTCCAGGGCTTTAGCTGCCTTAAAATAGAATCCTGTATTTTTCTTTGGCTCTTTGAAAGAAGTAACTTTACACGTCTGCTTTTTGGGGTTGTATACAGCTTCATGATAAAGAAGGAATGAATTAGCATCATCACTTAATTTGCCGAAGCCCACTTTCCAGATGCCGCTTTCCCTTACCGCCAGGAATGTACCAAGCGTTGACTCATCGGGCTTCCTGGTCATCAGGGAATCAGATGCGGCCCAACAGGCCATGTCATATTCATATAACTGCCTGCCCAGGGATTCGACTTTTCTTAGCTTAGAATCATCCGTTGACTGGCAGAATAAACTGTTGGCAAAGAGAATGACTACAATAGCCAGAGATTTAACTGAAGAAGAAAATTTCATTTATTGTTCCGATATGGTTGAAAAACCTCCCGTAACATAATCATCAAACTTCCAAGTGGCAAGACAATTTTGAGTCAGGATAAAGGCAGCAGGCTTTGCTTCCTGCTGCCTTCTGATGGAAATATTAAATATTTACTTCATTTTCGACTGGCGCTCTAAGGCCTTCTGATTCCAGCCGGGAACAATATTCTTCAAAAATTCAGTCTTCATTCCGGTCATCTCTTCTATTTTAAGGCCCACAAAGTTCTGCGCCTTCTGCTTTGTTGAAATGTCGGGTATCGGAACGGCCTCTGTGTAGCCGTGTTTTGCAAGAACACGCGCAATCTGAAGCCTTGCATCCTGAACCCTCTCCATGCAAGTATTCAGTATCCTCTGCGACTCTACTGGTGAATGAAAGCTGTATGCGTTGGCCGCCGATACGT
>JBLMZM010000255.1:0-3658 GCA_050258815.1 Ignavibacteriales bacterium | reverse complement strand
TCCTTCATGATGCAGGCTCCAAACAATATTCTGTTTGAAGGTGTTATATATGTGTATACGCCAGGATACAGACTCAGGTAGCTGGTTGATGCTTCTCCTCTGGTGTCAGTTGTATACTTTTCCACTCCCCAGGGATAATATTGCTGGTTTGGGGTGCTCGGATTAAAGCTTAGCAGTGTCTGCCCGAAATAAGATATCCCCACGAAGAAGTTAAACGGCATAGTTTCACTTATGGTGTTGTAAGTCAGTCCCATATAGAAGTTTACCTTGCTGCTTTTATCTATATCATGATAGAACAGAATGGAAGTTTCCTCCGGACCGAACAGTTCCTTCGTTCTGGTAACTACTATTGTGGATGCATCATAAAGATATTCCTGGATATTGAGTCCCAGCGATAAACGCGTAGCCGCGTTTTCCCCGATGCTGAAGAATCCGAATCCCAGTGATCCGCCCAATAAACCCGTTCCGTTCTTGACCGAATATGAAATCCCGCTCATTATAGAAGCGCTTTGTGAGATTGGGAGGTCAACATCGAGTCCCGTATACATATCGGGCAGGTCCCATTTAAGGTTCGCGCCCTTGTAAGCAAATCCGTTCCTGTTCGACTCCTCATAGTGCCAGGTGCCGTCGTTGTCATAGACGGTATCCACCTGGTAAAAGCCTGATGAATTTACATTGGGGCTCTTCACCCTGGCTTCCAGAAATTTGGTCTGGTTGATATAAAATTTTGGTGAGATTGTAACTTTCTTAGCCTGGTCCTTTTGAGTAACCTGGACCGGGGGATGATTTACGGGTCCCGATACATTCACCTTATCCAGGAAGATTTCCTGTTTTACCGTTACAGATGTACATCCTGCGGCCAGGAAAACCAGCAGGCATACTGCGGCCGGAATAAAGATGCGTGACATACTATTCTCCGTTTTAAAGCCGGTAAATGTGCTCTTTTGACAAATATATAACGGAATTTAGGTAAAATTCAGCAAAAAACATACTGCCGGTCCGGCGCGGAAGGTCCGCCCTGAAGGCCTTTTCTGCCCTCAGGGACAGATAAAGAGTTTCCGTTATTAATGGTGGTGTACCTCAGCCGGCATTTTCACACCAAGTTGCCTGAGTATACCCTGAAGTCCGCCTCCCGTTACGTGTTCCAGCTGCAGTTTTTCAATTTTACTTCCTGATACCGTAATTTCCAAAGGTTCTTCGGGCATGGTGACGGTTTTATTCGTAGGTGCAATATTTTTTAATCCGGGTACAGGCGCTGGCATTTCCATCGAGTGCGTCCCTGTAATCTTAACAGTAAGGTTGACCTTGTTGCCCTTCTCCTTAACAATCCTGTAATTGAACCTGAAATCGGGCATTCCCTTGCCTAATGCACGGTGAACGCCCAGGAACTCTCTCATTCCCAGGGGCTCGGGACCAACTCCCGTAACCTTAAAGTTCTCTGATAAATAACTTTCAGCCCTGGGAAAATTATTCTTTTCTATCGCTGTCAGGAATTCCTCAACCATGTCGGCTGGTTTCATTTTATACCTCCTGCTTTAAGAAAAGTGATTAAAATTATTTTAATATAACAGCAGATTAATAATTGAAATTTCCAATGACAATAAAAAGTCAAAATATTAATCAATAAAATCAATGGCTAAAAGGAGGAGTGATAAAGGAGTGTTAATGGGGGAGGCATGGGTTAGGAATTATTTTGTGCTAATCCATACCTCCCTGAATATTATTGGCTCATAACTGTATTGTCAGCTTGCTGTTGCTGAACTGTGACGTGTACTTTGCCAGGGGTGAACGGGCCGGACCCTGGGTTACCTGGCCGTTTACGTCGAAATGCGACCCGTGGCAATTGCATATGAACTGGCTGCTGCCCGAATCGAAATTATTAATCTGGCAGCTTTGGTGTGTGCAGACTGACGATAACACGTTAAATGTATTATCAGTCGGATGATCAATCAAAAGGATCCCGACAGATGAGGATGCCATGGCTGCGGTGCCGGCTTTGGCAAGAGGCGAACCGGAATCTATATTAATTGTAAGTATTCCGTTTGCTTCGGATCCCTGGACCGTGGATATATTCGGTGTCCCGCTTTGCGGTCCTGTTGAACTGGAACCGCAGCTTTCAAGAAATGAGGTCAGTAAGGCCGGAGCGGCAATAAGTGCAGCGCCGCCTTTTGCTGCTTTTGAAAAGAACTCCCTGCGTGTAACTTTCATGTTGCTAGTCCTTTAATCCGTGGCTCTGGGCGCGCAGCAAGTTATAGCAAAGCTGCGTACCGGAATGATTGTTAAAATAATGCTATAATATTTATTGTAATAAAAGTTTTAATAAAAACAAATGCCGCACACTGTCATTATTTTCCAGTCAACTTTAAACCAGCTCATGTTTGGGCGGGTCTAATATTCAAACATTTAGAAATAAAAAGTCGATAGTGTTGGAGAAAATAAATAAGGAGAAAAATATGTCCAGATATTATTCCGGAATGCTTGCTCTTATAGTTTGTGCCGGGTTGTTTCTGTCCGGATGTTCCGGCGCTTCTAAAGTAAACAGTGCATTTACAGACAGTGAAATTAAGGTTGATGGAAACCAGGGTGACTGGCAGGGGAGCCTGCAGACGGTTGAAGGGGATAATGTTGCTTACGGATTTAAAAATGACGGGAAAAACCTCTACTTTTGTCTCGTTACTGCCGACGCCTCCAAGATGATGAAGATGCTGGCTAACGGCATGACAGTGTGGTTTACACCCGGCAATTCCGGCGATAAGATAGGCGTTAAATTTCCGCAAAAGATGACTATTGAGGATATGAGGAATATGAGAGCGCAGAATCAGGATGGGCAGGGACCCCGCGACCAGGAGCAGAGAATCCAGTCCATGATCTCGATGCAGAAGGAACTGGCAGTTGTAAATAAGGATGAACGCCCGCTCTACTCGTCGGAAATTAACCTGTCAAAGGACTTTCAGGCGGCGCTCAATTATTCAATGGGACAGTTCGTTTATGAGCTCAGGGTGCCGCTTGCAGCTGGAAGTTCATCGCAGACGGCGTTGAAAGCCGGACCCGGAGATGACGTTAAGGTTAACATCGAAACCGGTAAATTTGAACGGCCCGCAGGAGGCAGCTACGCAAACAGGAACTCAGGCGACGCAAGCGAAGGCCAGGGCAACGAAGGCAGCAGACCCCGCAGAGGCGGCGGACAGAGGCAGGGCGGCCGCGGTAACCGCGGCGGCGGTGAAGGCGGCGGCAGAATGATGGGCGACACCACACCCCTGAATTATTCCTTCGATGTGCAGCTGGGAAAATAAGCAGAATCTATGCAGTGTGAATGAATAGAGGCGGTCCGGGTGGCGTGCGCGAGGCGCATGCCCCCGGGCCGGATTGCTTTATCATCCCATGATATGGAATTTTCACGCACTCACCCTCTGTTCATCTGGTCATTATTGAAATAATTTCTTATCTTACCGGTTATTCCTGTTTGACAAGGTCATTTAAAAATTAAAAATGATGAGATGTCCTTTAAATGATGCCTTCACGCGGGCAGAGGACTCCTAATAACATTAAAAGCAACATAACCGGAACACACATGAAAACCACAAAACTGCTGTCAATTCTGCTGACACTAATTTTTATTGCCGGCACTTCATTTTCACAGACTCCCGCAGGCGGCGAT
>JBLMZM010000254.1:0-5504 GCA_050258815.1 Ignavibacteriales bacterium | reverse complement strand
TGTATGACAATAGTGAAAATATATATCATCCTTACTTCTGTTTTTATACTTTCGTTTTGTATAAGAACAGAGGCTCAGACGTGTGGATTCGGCTGCCTGGGATTAGGTGGCTTTTATGCCGGCTACAATATTCAGAAATACAATCCGGCAGGGTTGAACGGATATATCAAAGCCTTTAACGAAACCCATGCTTCTACAATGGCTCAGCCCTTGCCCCAATTTGGAAGCGCAACCGGGTTCAGGGTCGGTGCTAATCTGTTCAGGACAAAGTATAACAAATTCCTTTTTTCAGCCAAAGGATACTACCAGTTTCTTAAAGAAGATCAGCAGGCGGTAGAGGTGGTTTCAGATGAAACAATAACAACAAAGTATACTCTTAACCTGAATTACTATGGCGTAGGTATGGACTTTGGCTATTCTTTAGGCAAGTATTTAGATCTTAAGATTGCAGACGCACAGATTACATTCCATTCAGCCGATCTCGATATTCTCGCTACTTCATCTTCATCCGACCAGAAAGAAAGCAGTTTTTCAAACAGTTCCATGAGAGTAGGCTATCAGGTGGGCAGCGGTTTGGTATTTCATCTGGTAGGGGATTATATAAGTCTTGAAGCAACGGCAGGATATGCCAGTTTCAAATTTGACAAGCTTCAGAATACAGATAGTGTATCAGGAGATACGGTGGAAGCGGTGAGCAATTTTATTGAAAATGGAGGATTCTTTGGGATACTGCAGCTGAATGTGGGAATTCCGTTATACTGACATTTACCCTAAATAATCACAAATATTGAAAGGCTTATGGCACTAACAAAACTCGATCAGGCAGCCAGAATTGCAATCAGGGATTGCATGGGCGTTAAGAAAAAAGAAAAGGTCCTAATTATAACTGATGAAATTAAAAGAGACATCGGTTATGTTTTATACAACAATTCTGTTGAAATGGGCTATGAATCACTCCTGGTGGAAATGAAATCGCGCAGTTTTAATGGGGAAGAGCCGCCTGCCGAAGTTGCCGGACTCATGCAGAAGTATGACGTAGTTTTATGTCCGACTGCAAAATCGCTGACCCATACGGACGCCAGGCGCACCGCTTCTGCAAATGGATCAAGAATAGCAACTTTCCCGGGTATAACCAGGGAGGTTATGATAAGGGGCTTGAATGCCGATTATAAAAAAATCGCCGCTTTGTGCATTAAACTGAAGAAAATTTTCGAAAAAACCAAAATTGTAAGGGTTACTTCTCCTGCCGGAACAGATATAACAATGGATATCACAGGACGTACGGCCTTTGCGAGCAAGGGGCTGTTTCATAAAAAAGGTGAAAGCGGCAATCTTCCTACGGGTGAAACCTTTGTTGCACCTCTGGAAGGTACTTCTGAAGGTATCTTTGTTGTAGATGGTTCAATGGCTGGCCTGGGGATGTTAAAAAATACCAATATCAGAATTAAAGTTGAAAAAGGATATGCCACTGAGATCTCAGGTGGACCCGAGGCAAAAAAGCTTAAGAAACTGCTGGACGTTCATGGCCGGGATGCCCGGAATATCGCCGAATTCGGAATTGGTACGAACGATAAGGCAAAATTGAGCGGTATACTGCTGGAGGATGAAAAAGTAATGGGAACCATACACATTGCCCTTGGCGATAATAAATCCATGGGTGGAAATGTGCATGTTTCCAGCCATCTGGATGGTCTCGTAAAAAAGCCTACCGTTTACTTCGACGGGAAAATTATTATGAAAAACGGCGTTTTATTGATTAAATAGTGACTTTTTTACAGCAGGCTGTATCGGGTGATTTTTTCTGCATTATCCCTGCTTTTTTATGGGGATAATGCATTTCATATTGTTTCATATCCGGAAGTTTGTTATGTTTGTTCTCCCATAAAGGCCTCCAGCTCAGCCTTCCGCAGGCAAATCGTGAGTATCTTTTGAATTTAAAATTTAATTTTAGTATATTTGCCAACTAAATATTAGATTACTCGCAATGACACTACTAAAGACCTTAAATTTAGAGCAAAAACAAGCCGTTGAATATCTGGATGGCCCTCAGATGATAGTTGCTGGGGCAGGATCCGGTAAGACGAGGGTGCTGACCTATAAGATAGCTTATCTGATTGAACAGGGGTTTGAACCATCCGCTATTCTCGCGCTTACTTTTACAAACAAGGCAGCAAATGAGATGAAGCAGCGCATAAAGAACCTTATAGGTTCAAGTGCTGACCACATCTGGATGGGTACTTTCCATTCGATTTTTGCCAAAATTCTGCGAATCGAAGCTGATAAAATTAATTTCAGAAGTAATTTCTCGATTTACGATACCGAGGATTCGGTTGCCCTGGTTGGCACCATACTTTCAGAAATGAATTTATTGCTTGAGGGAGTAACGGCAAATTCAATCCATCACAAGATCAGTTTTCTTAAGAATCAGATGATATATCCTAAAGAATATGGTGAAAATATTGCATCGAATGTAATCGAAAGGAAAATTGCTGAAATCTATGCTGAATACAATAAACGTCTCCATGAGAATAATTCCATGGATTTTGACGACCTTCTCCTTAAACCAATTGAACTGTTTATGGATAAGGAAAAAGTCCTGCAGAAATACAAAAAGAAATTCAGTTATATACTCGTGGATGAGTATCAGGATACAAATAAAGCGCAGTATGAGCTGCTGAAGCTCCTTGTAAGTTCACGAAAGAATATATGCGTCGTCGGTGACGATGCCCAGAGTATATACGGATGGCGTGGTGCCGATATACGCAATATGCTCGATTTTGAAAGAGATTTTCCGAAAGCCAAAATATACAGGTTAGAGCAAAATTACAGGTCCACAAAGACTATTCTTGCTGCAGCCGGATCAATAATAAAAAACAATACTGAACAGATTGCAAAAACGCTGTGGACCAATAATAACGATGGTGAGGAGCTGGTCCTGGTTCGGTCCTCGGATGAAAAGGATGAGGCTTTCCAGATCACTAAGCTCATAAAAGAGGAAATCTCAGTAAAGAAACTCTCCTACAAGGATTTTGCTATACTTTACAGGATTAATTCTCAATCCCGGGCTCTTGAAGATGCTTTCAGACGCGAACGCATTCCGTATAGAATAATTGGCGGTGTTGAATTTTACAAAAGAAAGGAAGTTAAGGATGTTATCGCTTATCTGAGAATCCTTTCGAATCAAAACGATGAAGAAAGCCTTTTGAGAATAATGAATTTTCCTCAGAGGGGTATCGGAAATACGTCAATTACCAAAATGCTGTCATTTGCGCGCAAGCATAACCTTACGCTCTTCGATACGATGATGAGGATATTTGAAGTTATTGAGGTAAAGGAAAGAATTCAGAAGAACGTGAAGGCATTCAAACTCCTGCTGGACAAATATACGAGTCTGAAGGATAAACTTTCGCTCAGCGAGCTGATTTCTGCACTGGTTGATGAACTTGGTGTGATGAGGATGTACAAGGAGGAGAATACTCAGGAATCACTGCAAAGATATGAAAACGTACAGGAACTGCTGAATGCCATCAGTGATTTTACTAAACATGCTCCCAATGCTACGATTGAACAGTATCTGGCCGACGTTTCACTCGTCTCAGGTGTCGATCAGATGGAAGATGAGAACAACAGCGTTACCTTAATGACCATTCACAGCGCCAAAGGCCTTGAATTTCCTGTCGTTTTTGTTTCAGGCTGTGAAGAGGATATTTTCCCGCTTGCTCCCAAGTTCAATGCCGATGCCAGAATTGAGGAGGAAAGACGCCTCTTTTACGTCGCTCTGACCAGGGCCCAGATAAAAGTATTCCTGACCTATGCGAGATCCCGCTACCGTTTTGGTGAGGTTGCTTATCAGAGCAAATCCAGATTTATCGAAGAACTGGATTCCGCAACATATATTGAGCTCAACGGTACGGCAGGCAGAAAGGGAGGAAGCAGGCGCACAAAGAAGGGCTTCTACTATGATGAACATTTCCAGGAAGATTTTGACGATTTCAACCAGGAGAATAAATCCCTGCGCATGGGCAGTAAAGTAATGCATGAGAAGTTCGGTACTGGAAAAGTACAGCAGATAAGCGGAATTGGTGAGATGCAGAAAGTTACCGTATCCTTTGAAGAGGCCGGTGTAAAACAACTGCTTGTGAAATTTGCAAAGCTTAAGATTTTGTAAAAGATAAAGTAGTTTACGGAATGATTTTTATTCTGCATTACAGAATAGTCATGTCCTTAATTCGGATATCTATATCCTATATGTAGATGCCTGATTGATAAGATGGAGAGGAAAGTTTTTCCTTGAAATATTCAGATTTAATACCTTAAATGTAATATTATTAAACGGAGGCTAAAAATGAAAATTGGTGTGTTGACTGGGGGAGGAGATTGTCCCGGACTTAATCCTGTAATCCGTGCAGTTGTAAGAAAATCTATTCAGAACGGTCATGAAGTCGTAGGTTTCACTGAAGGCTGGAAAGGGTTGCTTGAAAATAAATATATTACTCTTGATGTTGATGCTGTTTCAGGAATTTTGCACCGCGGTGGTACAATTCTGAGGTCATCACGTACAAATGTGTATAAAGTGCCCGATGGTGAAGCTACAATCATTAAGAACATGAAGGATAGCGGAATAGACGCTCTTGTTGCAATTGGCGGCGAGGATACCCTGGGTGTTGCTACAAAGTTATATCAGGCAGGTGTTAACGTTGTTGGTGTTCCCAAAACTATTGATAATGATCTTAACGCAACAGATTATACTTTCGGATTTGATACCGCTGTTAATATTGCAATGGAAGCAATTGACAGATTACACACTACTGCAGAATCACATAACCGTGTAATGGTAGTTGAAGTAATGGGCAGACATGCCGGCTGGATCGCTTTGCATTCAGGTATGGCTGGCGGCGCAGACGTAATTTTAATACCTGAACAGCCATTCAAAATGGATGAAGTATGCGAATTGCTGCGCAAAAGACACGCAAGAGGCAAATCATTCAGCATCGTAGTTGCTGCTGAAGGCGCAAAATGGGATACTTCAGATGACAAGGAAGGATTCGTCCTGAGCAGTTCAGAAAAAGATTCATTCGGTCACGTCAGACTAGGCGGTATCGGAAATCTCCTGGCTTCGGAAATTGAAAAACGCACCGGTTTTGAAACCAGGGCTACAATCCTTGGCCATATTCAGAGAGGTGGCTCACCAACTGCTTTTGACAGGGTTCTCGGTACACGTTTTGGCGTTTTTGCCGCTGAACTCATCGAAAAGAAACAATTTGGGATGATGGCCTCACTAAAGGGTATTGAAATAGTTGCAGTTCCTCTGGCAGATGCTACGGGTGAGCTGAAGACTGTTGACCCCCGATTGATGGACGTTGCAGCCACATTCTTCGGATGATTTTGAGCTGGACTTTTTATAAAGCTGCTGATATATTTCGGCAGCTTTTTTTTTGAATCAACTGACGGGTCCGGCTTGCCGCCCCATGATTTTTAATTTTATTATATGGAACTTAAGATGG